>JAIORT010000825.1 GCA_021107975.1 Bacteroidales bacterium
CAAAAAACGATAACCGAGAGTCTTAGCGCTAATTTACCCAACCCTGTTTGCTCTTTCAAAGGACCGACTTTTGCACGTGAGCTTATCAATAAATTGCCGACAGCTTTCACCATAGGGTCTGAAGACAAATCGCATTTTGAATTATTTTCAGAAATTTTCAGCGATACGCCGATCCATATTGATTTCACCACTGATGTAAAAGGCGTAGAAATATTAAGTATTCTGAAAAATATTTATGCTATAGCTGCAGGTATTGTTGATGCCCATTATAATTCTCCCAACCTTCGTTTTCTGTTTCTTACCAAAGCATTTAATGAAATGAAAGATATTCTGCTGCAGTATGGCGGAAAAGAAGACACCATGTTTAAATATTGCGGTTACGGCGACTTCAGCCTTACGGCATTAAATGATCTGAGCCGCAACAGAACGCTTGGTCTTTTGATTGGAAAAGGATTTTTTGTTGACGATATTTCAGATAAAGTTACACTGGAAGGTAAAATAGCAGTTAATGTTTTTTGTAATGAGATTTCAAAAGCAAAATCGCTGAATGGCAATTTTCCGATTATTTCTGCTCTATATAAAGTATTTAATAATAAAAAATATAATGTATCAAAATTTGTTAATAATGTTTTAAAATTGTGATTCTATAATTGGGTCCGATTTGAAAAGCCACATTTTAGATTTTCATCAGTTTCTCCACGATAAGTTCCGTTGATCATCGTAATAAAGTTTATCATTATCCAACAGCCATTGTACAACTTTAATAATTTTATCCTCGTTAACACCTTTAACTTCTTTTGCAATTTCCTCAACAGTGCAGGATTTCGATTTTAATATGGGTTTAATATGTTTTAATACTATATCGAATTCAAGTTCGCTTAATTCTATTTTATTCCGTTCGATACAAACATCGCATCTTCCGCAACGCTTTGTATTTGTTTCGCCAAAATATTCAAGAAGTTGCTGACTGCGACATTTATTATTATTTGAAACATATTGCAAAACCGACCGGAGTCTTTTCTCAGATGCTTTTTTCCTGTCCCTGTAATTTTCGTCCGAAATATAAATGTCTTTTGAATCCTGGCGTTCAGTCAGAAATGTGATTTGTGGTTTCTGCTTACGTTTTACATAAGTAAGGATTTCATATTTTTCGAGTAATTGCAAATACTTTTCAACCTGCTCCTTATTTAATTCAATTCTTTTTGCAATTGCATTTTCATTTATTTTTACAAATTCTGTAAATAAACCGCTATACGAGCGAAGCAGGACTTTTATGAATTTGTCATATTTTGCGTTCTCAACCTGGAATTTATAAAGGTCTTCTTTTGTAGTTTTCAAGTGTATTTTCGAATCGGCATCTATTATCTCCTGCAATAAAATGTATCCTTCCTTTTCAAGGAATTTTAAAGAATTGTAAACTGTTTGTTGCTTAAAATTATAATTACTGCAAAACTTAAATATTTCAAAATCAAAACTTACATCTTTTCCGCTGCCGATAGCCAATTGATAAAAATTACCCAGAGCCTGGTAAATCAGCCTGATGGTTTTCAATTCGGGATATTGAGCTGTTAAATTATTTTTTGCGTCTATTATATCAGCATCTTCATACAAAAGCACAGCATAAGACCTTTTTTCATCGCGCCCTGCTCTTCCTGCCTCCTGGAAATACGCCTCAAGGCTGTCGGTGATATCCAGATGAACAACAAATCTTACGTTTGGTTTATCAATACCCATCCCAAAAGCGTTGGTAGCCACCATTACCTGTGTTTTACCATGCATCCAGGAATTCTGTCTGACTTCCCTGTTTTTATGGTCAAGACCGGCGTGATAATAATTAGCGGTAATTTTATTTTTTTGCAGGAATTGTGCAATTTCAACTGTTTTTTTTCTGCTTCTCATATACACTATACCGCTTCCTTTCAGGTTGTTTACAACTTTAAGTAAACGATTGAGTTTGTTTTCCTCTTTCAAAACAACATAAGTGAGATTCTTTCTCTCAAAACTCCCCTGAAACACATTTGGCGAAGAAAATGCTAATTTTTGCTGTATGTCCTGTACAACTTCAGGAGTAGCTGTAGCCGTAAGCGCCATCACAGGAACGTTTGGAAGGTATTTCCGGAAATCTGCAATTTTAAGATAGTGCGGTCTGAAATCATATCCCCATTGTGAAATGCAATGTGCTTCGTCAACAGTTAGAAGGCTGACTTTCATTTTTTCAATGTTCAGCTTTATTAAGTCGGTTTCAAGACGTTCGGGCGATAAGTACAGAAACTTAACATTATTATAAGTACAGTTGTTAACAGCTACTTCTATTTCATTTGGATGCATGCCCGAATATATGGCAACTGCCTTAATGCCTTTTCTTTTCAGATTTTCAACCTGGTCTTTCATTAAAGCTATGAGCGGAGTAACAACGATGTTTAACCCTTCCTTAACCAAAGTGGGAATCTGGAAACAGATGGATTTGCCACCACCGGTAGGTAACAGCGCAAGTGTATCCTTTCCTTCCAATACTGAATTAATAATATCTTCCTGCATAGGACGGAAGGAAGAAAAGCCCCAGTATTTTAAAAGTATTTGTCTGATATCCACTTTGAGATAATTTGATTTCAATCTTTCCCGTTAAATCTATTCAGCTACGAAAAAGAACTAACAAAGATAGGAAAAATCCCGAAATATTTCATAAGATTTTTAAACAATTACTTGTAAACAAAATAATTAAAAATGTACAAAATGTTTCGGATGGTTTAAATATGATTGCTAAATTTGAATTTTAATTAAACTCTAAAATTATATTATTTTTACAACTTTAATCCTTTGTATTGAAATATGGCGCGACTATTTTTATTGGTAGTATTTTATTTTATTTTGATATTTAATTCTGCCCAACAAAATAAAATTGACAGTTTAATTAATACGCTGCCCGCAATAACCGATAAATATGAGAAGTCAAAAACTTTAAATGATATTTGTTTGAAGCTGGTTTATATCAATCCCGATTCAGCATTAAAGTTTGGTCAAAGAGCATTGGAAATTGGAAAAAATGAAAATGATAACCTGATAAAAGGTAAATCATTCAACAGGATTGGAATTGTATATGATGTAAAAAACGTATGGGATAGTGCGTTAATATTTTACGATTCAGCCTTATTGTGTGCTGTTAAAGTCAATGATTCCATCACAATAGCAAGCGCTTATAATAACATCGGACTGATATATTGGAATAAATCCTTATATGACAAAGCGATTGATAATTTTTTCAAATCACTGAAATTATTCGAGAAACTTGGCAGAAAAAGAGGCGTTGCCAATACTTATAATAATATCGGTTTGATACTTATGGAGCAGGACCGCGATTCTGCTGCGTTGCAATACCAGTTTAACGGTCTTAAAATACGTGAGGAAATTAGCGATGAATATGGGATAAATGATTCGAGACTAAACATAGCGCTTCTGTACTGGAGTCTGGAAAAATATGACTCCAGTGTCTATTATTATAAAAAAGCTATACCGTTTTATCTTAAAACAAATTACCATTACGCATTAGGTACCGCATTTAACGGACTGGCAATGGTTTATGAAGATATTAGTGAACCGGACACTGCATTGTTTTATTACAATAAAGCTATTAATGAACATTTGGAAGTTCAAAATTTTTATAAAGCGGCATCAAGTTTACTCAACAAGGCACATGTTTACAATCGATCAGGCGATATTGAAAATGAGCTAAAAAATCTGCTTAAGGCAAAAAAATTAGTAGATGATGAAAGTTCAATGAGGGTCAGGTCGAAGATTTTATTTCAATTAGCCGAACTTTATAATAAAAAAGGGCAATATAAAAAAGCATCTGAACTTTATTTGGAATTTAAAACTATTGATGATAGTTTGTACATTGTTGACAGGGATGAAAAAATCGAGCAGATTAAAGTAAAATATGAAACTGAAAAAAAGGAAAAAGCACTCCTGAAAGAAAAAGCTGAAAACGAAAGATTGCAAAAGGAAAAGGCACTAACTGAAATACGCTTATATAACCGTAACAAATGGATTATAGGAATAATTAGTGCCAGCCTTATTTTGATATTCTTCATTTTATTTATTTCTCAAAGAAACAAACGAAAAGCACAGGCAGAAAAGGATTCTGTAATTATTTCCGAAAGAGAAAAAGGTTTGAAAGCTGTGTTTAATGCTCAGGAGGAGGAAAGAAAGAGAATTGCAAAAGACCTTCACGATGGAATTGGTCAGCAAATTAGTGCTGTAAAAATGTATTTTCATAACCTCTCAAAAGGAATTATTGAAACGAAACCGGAACTAAAGGAAGACATTTTAAAGGTTAATAAAATGATATCAGACACTGCCGCCGACGTTAGGACCATATCTCACCAAATGATGCCAAAAGCTTTATTAGAATTAGGATTGGTTGACGCTTTGGAAGATTTGCTGGAAAATTGTTTTTTTAAGACAAACGTTAAATATATCTTTGAAAACTTTGGATTAAAAAAACGCTTACCCTCGAATGTTGAAATTGCTTTGTACAGAATTGCACAGGAATTATTTAATAATATTATTAAACATTCCGGGGCAAAAAAGGTAGATGTTCAACTTATGAAAATGGAAAGCCACTGTATTCTCATCGTTCAGGATGATGGGCAGGGGATTCCGGAAAGTGAAGCATCTGACGGAATAGGTATGTTAAATATAAATAACCGCTTGAGCACTATTAACGGGAATTTGAATATGGATTCGGGCAAAGGTGAAGGAACTACTGCAACTATTAGGATTGCATTGGCATAGTT
>JAIORT010000686.1 GCA_021107975.1 Bacteroidales bacterium
CAATACATGGAAGATTCTGATTACCGGCAAGAATGTGGAATCCGAGCAGGCGCTTAAAGTTTAATGAATGAAGTTGCCAATGGACATGGTGCCCGAAAATCCAGGCACAGGACGGAAAAACGATCCAGGCTTCAACTCATTTTCGCCTCAATTGGATGCAACGTAAAAAGATTCATCAGGTATCAGGTGGATTGCGTCCGAAATCAGCCCAAAATGGTAGAAAACATGGCATAACACCAAGTATAAGCTATGTATTTACAAAAAGCGACTCCCAATAGACCTTATTGCGCACTTTTGAGAGTAAATTGTTGCCTTGTTTCGCAAGTTCACAATTTTCGAACCTCCAAAAACTATAATTGGAGCAATGTTGATATCGGAGTAAATCAACAGAGTCATATATGAACGAGTAGATTCTTGATACGACGCGCTAACAGCGTAAATAGGGCGCCCACGCAGTTTTGAAGTTTTATCGAGCAGACCAGGATCACGATTGTAGTCGGCCATAATTCGTTTGACTGTTGCTATGCCAATGCCAAAGGCATTCGCAGTACGCTTCACACTTGGCTCCGCAGGTGTCAGTTTCTTTCGGTCAAAATACTGCTTAACTGAGACAGCAAGTTTTTTTATTTCAGGGGTTAACGGCTTGCCACGACATGAAACCATAATCTATCCATATTTCTGTTTGAATGAGTTGAAATTATAAACAAATTATCATGTATTGGCCTCTTAGTCAAGTATCAATTCATTTGCGACGAACTATAAATAGTATCACAACATTTTGACATTACTAAATATTTCAGGTCATGGCAAGATGTTCCAATAACCTTCAAGTCCGATTTTCCATCCCCTCTATTTTTCTAAACTAAACTATGTAAAAAATGTAATAATGTAATAGGAATTGTGAAATTCATTTCATAATTTCACAATCATTGTTATTCATTCTTTTTCTGCAAAATAGATAACTGTTTGTAAATATAAAACAATCTCCAAAAAAAATTTAGAATAATAACTGGTATAATAATTGCATTTAAAATTTCTGATATATATAGAAAAACAAATTCAAGTCTTATTATTAACATTTATCAGAAAAATGGGGGGAGGTGACAACAAAAGAAAGTTAATTAACTACTAAGAATGACAAGAAAACTATAAGTTTTTAAGGGGGTGAAAGGATGAAAAAGTTTTTAATTTTAATTTTAGCAGCGATGTTTTTATTCGGTTTTGCCATCAATGCATCTGCTTATTATTTTGAAGCTGGTGATGCTGCTGATCAGGCTTCAGCAGATGTTGTACTTGATATCGTATTCGCTAGCGATACCAGCGGATCGATGGACGATGAGATGACGGCGATTAGTAATGTTATTTATGGTGTTATTGATAATATTGATTGTCCGGATTGTGATGCCTGGGTGAGAGCTAGTTTCATGGGTATTACTACAACCTATGGCGGAACATATTTTGATCAAACAGTTTCTGCTTATGTTGCAGGTCGAGGTGGAACGCCGGTTTCAAACCATCTGGAGGATAACGGTCCGGCAGTGACGGATTTAGTTAACTGGTACAACTGGAATGATGATACTACCGCTGCACAGGACTATTACATGGCGATTGTCACTATCGGCGATGAAGGAACGGAAAACGGATATCCAAGTGATCAAGCAGACTATGATGCTGCCTATGTAGCCAATCAGTTAGCAATTACTAATGATGTTATGGTATTTTCTCTAGTAGGTACACCATACTCATCATACTTAGGGAACCAGGCTCATCGTGATGATGTTTTCCAGGTCATGGCTGAAGGTGGTACCGGACAATGGGATTCAGTCAGTCGTGTATTTGGCAACACTAGAGGTCTCTTTATAGCTACAGATTCCAACACACTCGAATCTGACTTAGAAACTATTATCTGCACGTCTTTTAATGGAGTCCCCGAACCAGCAACCATGCTCCTTTTAGGTTCTGGTCTAATAAGTCTAGCAGGATTCAGGAGGAAGTTCAAGAAGTAAGCACCTTAAAAGAACCTTCTATATTATTTAAGGCAGGGTCATTTGACTCTGCCTTTTTATTATCAAGCTTTGAAGTCGGGTAGACCGGAGGAATCTCACCTCCAGTCCCCCACAGGTAGGGTCGAGGATTGGCGCGCGCACTCTATAAAATCACGTTTCCACCCCCCGCCACGTCAAACGCAGCGTGCGGATTTCCTGCACTACGCTTACTCCATTTTTATAATCATTAAATAAACCCAATGTGTTATAAAGCCAAGCTCTACTCCATCTGTTCCAGCCAAAGCCATGACGTTTGCCACGTCTTATCAGACTTCGCTTTCAGATATATCTTTCTTCTCAGGTCTTGCAGACCAATGGACGTCTTTATCATCTCGTCCCTGCCTCCCAGTGTTGTTGAAACTCCTATTAAACAGTTAAGCTCTAAAATCGCTTCTTTCTGACAGCCTCTGCCTTACTAACTATCTATGTTTATTGAATTTTACGTTTTTGACATGCCGCTGGAGTTGAAAAGATATGGTGAGGAAAATCTTCAGAAATAGCGGTAATTTTATTGATATTGACTGTCTGGCATGATAATCAATCCCCCCATAACAGATTGAAACTATACTAAAAATAAATATGGTGAGGAAAGTAAATTGTCATTTCCTTACATTACAATGGGTTAGGTTTGCCAACTGTTTAATAGGAGGACTAACTCCTGCTGAACATACCAGCCTTTGCTGGACGCACAACCGTACGTGAACCTCTCGATTCATACGGCTCCTGTCAGCCATTCTCTTGAAACCTCTCAGTTGCAAGCCGACGCAGAAAGAAATTAGCTCCTCCCAGTATTTTGGTTGGCTGAATCTTTCTTCGAGCTGACTCATCCCCTTCGCTCCATCTCCATTACAGAGACTTCATCACTATTACAGGATGATCCGCCCCCTTCATGTGCATCGATACTTTCCCCCTTCGTGGTCCACACTTATAGAGTTTTTTCTTAACATCACATGAAGAGTTCCCACGTTCCACACAAGAGCCTAAATCAAATTCCACCTTTATGCCGGACGCCACCCAGGCAGTAAGCAGGTTTCCCCTAAGCTTATCCTGGCGTACAGATAGCCACCAGTTTGATGTGGGGGCTGATTTACAATGAATGTACCAGTTGGTTATGGGAAGGAAACACTTGGGAAAGATCAGTCCGCTCAGTGAATATCGGTGTCAGTGCTTGAAATTGTGAATTAATGCTCGACAATTAAACTACTATTTTTTAGCAAGATCAGTAAGGGCATTGAGAGCCTTAAAATTATGGAGGTGGGATAATGATTATATCTCATATCAAAATGAAAAACTGGCGGAATTTTAGAAACGTGGATACTCCGCTTGGAAGGCGCATGTTTCTTGTAGGAGCAAATGCTTCGGGGAAATCCAATTTTTTAGATGCTCTGCTCTTTTTACGGGATATAGCCAAAACCGAGGGCGGCGGTCTGCAGAGAGCGGTCAGTGAACGCGGTGGAATATCCAAAATTCGTTGTCTTGCGGCGCGAAAAGAACCCCAGGTCGAGATCGAAATTCATCTGGCAGAATCTCATGGTGATGAAGTCTTATGGAAATATGCCCTTGGGATAAAACAGAAAAGCCGGGGGTACCGAAATCCCTATGTGTTTTATGAAACAGTCTGGAAGGGTAATAAACTGATCCTTGACCGGCCAAACGATGAAGACAATAAAGACGACCCGCGATTAAACCAGACCCACCTGGAGCAGATAAATGTCAATTTGCAGTTCAGGGACATAGCCAAATTTCTTGACTCAATTTATTATCTTCACCTGGTCCCCCAGGTTCTTCGTCATCCGGAAACCTTTACAGGGCCGGTAAGCAAAGAAGACCCTTTCGGCAAAAGCTTTCTGGAACGTGTTGTTCAAACTCCGGTCAAGACACGGCGATCACGCCTGAAAAAAATCGAAAAAGCGCTTAAAATAGCGGTTCCTCAATTAATACAGCTCACTGATACGAGAGACGAAAGAGGTGTTCCGCACCTGGAAGCCATATATGAACATTGGAGGCCCAAGGCCGGCAAGCAAAGCGAAGATCAATTTTCTGACGGCACCTTGCGCCTTATCGGTTTTCTATGGTCGATGCTTGATGGGGATTCTTTACTGCTTATGGAAGAGCCTGAATTATCCTTACACTCAGCTATTGTCAAAAAACTGCCTGGTTTGATCTGGCGTATCCAAAGCAGAAAAAAGAGGCAGATCATCATCTCCACTCACAGCTTTGATTTGCTTTCAGACAAAGGAATCGGTGGTGAAGAGGTCTTGCTGCTCATTCCTGATGTCGAGGGTACAAAGGTTGATCTTGCATCTTCAGTAAAAGATGTAAAAATCTTGCTCGATAGCGGATTCAGTATATCAGAAGCTGTCCTGCCGAAAACTGAACCGAAAAACTTAACCCAGTTGAGTCTGTTCAATGGATGAAACCATTCCAATTTTAATAGCAGTTGAAGATGCGCTAAGCGAGGCTGTTTTAAGGGCAATGTTTGAGCAGTCATCCCGCACTTTTGCTGTCGGCGCCTGCCTGGGACGTGAAGGCAGCGGCTACTTGAAAAACAATATGCGAAAGTTCAATAAGGCGGCAATAGGCATTCCCTTTTTTGTGCTGACTGATCTTGATCAGATAGATTGCCCTCCAACTCTTATTAACAGGTGGTTGACAGTTCCAAAGCATGAAAATTTAATATTTCGGATTGCAGTAAGGGAGATTGAATCA
>JAIORT010000245.1 GCA_021107975.1 Bacteroidales bacterium
AATACAACGTACAAGTTCCCTTTACTATCAACAGCAGACTTAACATGCTCCATATTGGCATAATTACTTGCCTCAAAAATTGTTTCTACATTCGTACTATAATCTTGTGCAAAAACTACATTAAGATTTAATACCAAAATACTGATTAATAAGATGATTGATTTTTTCATAATAGTCTTTCCTTTTAATTTTATTGGATTATTATTTACTTTAATTGGCTATAGCGTTTTGCCTGCATGAGCTTTGCCGCCGATCCTGTTTCTTGTCGGGTTTAAAGATACGGAAATCTTAGATATGAGCGTTTAAGGTTTTTATAACAACGCGGCATTGCTTATGCGGGCTGTTATGAATGCGTAGGCCAAGCTTGTTTATATCTAATTTACTCACCAACACCCGTAACCAAAAATTGTCATCCTGATCCTGCAGAGCGAAGCGAGGCGGGAGAAGGACCTCCATCAAGTTGCACCGCTGCTGGCTGATCACTCTGTCAGCGAATGGCACTATTGCTGGCAGAACATTTTGCCGGTGTTTATTATGAGAACCAAGCTTTCAGTTTAGCAACGAACCCCTTATTGGGTATAGGTTTTATTGGGGGCTGTTATTTTTTCATTATCCAATTTATTCTTAAAGTGTAAGTTGAGAAGTTTTCCCAACTTGTTTGTGTTTTTGAGTAACTTGTTTGTGGTAAAGAAGTATAGTCAAAATTAATGTTCAATGGAATTTTAGTCAATTTGTTAAGAGGTATTTGAAGTCCAAACCCGTAAGTAATATCACTGATTTCGTTTTCGTTTGCAGAAGGTAAATCATAGTCGTATTCGTTTTCTTTGTAGTAACCAATCCGTAGAGATAAAATTTCTAAAAACATTAACTCTGCTCCAGTATGAAATCCGTTATGATAATCTGAATTCAATAGCAATTGATAATCTGCTTGTAATAAAAGTCTGAAAGTATTGAGAGTGTCAAAAATCCATTTTTTATTTAAATAAAATTGATAATTTGCTCCATATCGTGTAATTACCGGTAGATCCCCTTCAAACTTATTGCCATTGAAGTCTAATTTGATTTTTGCGAAATTCAGATTTGAAATACTTGCTCCAATATTAACAAAGTGATTGATTGATTTTTTTTGACCGAATTGAAATTTCTTAATTATTCCAAAATCAAAATATAGAGAAGTTGCTGATTCATCAATTGGTTTCCAGATGAGATAATTAGTATTTGCTCCGATAAATAAATTTTTGATTGGTTGAGAAGAAATATTCAAAGAGTAGAATGAATTTGTTGGAGTGTTTCCAGAAGCAATAGGATTCCCCACACTATCCGTTATATTGATTTCTTGTCCTGTTGTAAAATGATTTCTACTTATTCCTATTGTCAAATATTTATTGATATTGTATCCGGCACTTAAAAAATTGTATTTTGCCTTTTCCAAAAGATAATAAGGTGATGCGAAAGAAGTATTTATTTCAATGCCTTGTAATGTAGCCGTCCCTGCCGGATTGTAGAAAATAGTTGACAAGTCTCCGTCAATAGAGCTGTATCCCTTTCCTAATGATTCTGCTCTTGCACTTGGTTGTCTACCGAAAAATGATTCTTGTAAAAATCCATATTCGTATTGTCCGAATGAAAGTAATGGAATGACTAAAACTGAAATTACGATTGATTTTTTCATCTTAATATGTATTTTTTTTTAATAGCCCCCAACGGTTTTAATATGGTGCGTTTGGCATTTTAACACTCCAATATTTCAATTTGCTACTATGTTTATTTATTGCTATCATTTTCATTATTAGGACTATCTACCAAATACACTATATTTTTTGTTGGCTGCTGCTTGTTCATCTAATCAACATAAGTTTTAAGGTTGCTACAACATTATTTTTCGATTTCAATTTGGCCAAATAAACGCCATTAGGAAATCCTTCAGCATTCCAAATGATTGAAGTTTCTCCGAAAGGTATCTTTTCTGAGAATACCGTTTGTCCTTGCATATTTAATATTTCGATATTCATCGAATCGTTTGGGAATTTTAAAGAAAATGTTGTTTTTTTATAAAAGGGATTTGGGTAATTACTAAAATACGGTGTTGTCAGTGTTAAGTCAGTAATACCAATGTTTGAATTCATATCAAGTTTAAGTGCAACAGGCCTATGGTCTGATATGTTTTCCTCATATTCCCACCAACTACCTGTTAAATATTCGTCTATTTTAATGGTAGATATAACAGAACTATCATTCTCAAATTCATCAAATAGTTCATTAGTTATAAGAATATGATCAATGTGTGAAGGCCAGGTTGGATACGACCACTCCGAATTATCTCCCATCGCAATTTCATAATCAGTGAATAAATAATTCTCAACATCATCAAGAATCAATTGAAATACGTTATTTTGAGGACTATCAGATAATTCATCATTTAGATCACCTAATACTATTACGTTTTCATTCGGAAAATGTATATCTATATATTCTTTCAATAAGTTGCTTGCATAATATCTTCTTGTTTCCTCGTCATCCGGATTTGTGAGATCAAGAATTCCATCACCACAACACTTAAGATGATTGTTTATTACTATAATTCTTTCATTCTCATAATTTAAATCCATTACCATTGGTGATCTTGGAAATGGACTCCAATATTGTGATGTGGTATAAATTTCATAAATATCATTGATTTGTATGATAGCAGGTTTGTATATGTATGCCAAACCGGCAAACCAAACTGACTCTAAATATCCATCATATGATATCAGGTTATCCATCATTTGCTCAAATTCGCTTACATCATCTACCTCTTGTATTGCTAATAAATCAATATCCAAAGCCTCAATTATGTCAATTACATAATCAACGGTAACCTGCCCATTTTTAGGAAACCATTCAATATTCCATGTCATTACCTCGAATGTAGTATCTGTTCCAAATGCCAGGTCTTCAATAGTCTGACCAGAAGTTGAGAGTCCAACCAGTATTAGGTATATTACAATTTGTATTCGTATTGTGTTCATTTAACTTTTCATAGTTGTTTTTCTGTCAAGTTGCAGCCAACGTTTTGTCGGCATGAGCTTTGCCACCAATCCTGTTTCTTATTGGCTTAAAGATACGGAAATCTCAGATATGAACGCTTAAGGTTTTTATAACAACGCGGCATTGCTTATGCTGGCTGTTATGAATGCGTAGGCTTACCCACAGGGCTCACGTCCAGGTACAAAGTAGGATCATGGCACGATTGCCGATGGGTGATGTACAATGTGCGAAGTGAGCTCAGGCCGGCTTGGTGCAGGAAGAGAGCAAGGTTATTTGCCGGCTGAGAGCAGAGGGCCATGGGGTCCCTCGTCACTTCGCTTCTCGGGATGACCGTCCTTTATCTGCTAAGCTTTATGATAAACACCAAAAATCGATTATAACTTAGTTTGTAGAGAAAAGAGGAGGTAGGTAGGGGTGTGCCTATATTTTTTGTTATACAACGTAATTTTTTTCATAATATTCAATAACGAAATTTGTGTGGATATTCTTTCTCGCGATTTTGGAATGAAAGAATTTTTTGATTTTGAATTACTCCATTGCGGATTTCTATAGATTTTAAAATTGTTTTATTCTTTTTCCATTTATCTGGTCCCTCAATAACTGTGGGCAGAAACGGAAGTAATGCTTCTGAAATTTCCCATGAAGCAGATTCCCAATAAAAACTTGGGCTGTGGTCTACTGCATAATAAAATTTACTCGCTATTTCAAACATTGGGTGTTCAAAGGATGTTGGTTTTGCACACCAAAAACCCATTCCTTCATCACAGCTTATGTCAATAATTAGAGTGCCTTTCATCAATTTATCAGCATCATGAGCAGGTACAAACATTTTTGGGTGGTCAGTATCTTGAAGGGTTCCGTTAACAATTATTTGCACATCGGATAATACTTCTGCAAATGGGCGAGTACTGCCGTCAGATTCTACTACAAGCATATTTCCCGAACCATCATTCTTCATTTGTTTGAATGATATGCCGGGTATTTGATCTCTCACTTTTGTTGATGGACGCTCCGTATAGACCGTAATATCTCGATATCCCTGACCTTGCAACGCATATACTGCTCCTCGGCTAACCGATCCAAAGCTGAATACCACTGCTTTACGCGGTTTTCCATAATTCCCAATAATTCCGGTAAGGATAAGTGCATGATTTACTCCAGCATAGCCTGCAAGTTCATTATTTTTATAAAAAATATGCATATTTTTAGAACCTGTCTGACTCCATGTAAACATTTCTTCCCAGGCAATAAGGGTTAATTTCCTTTCAATTGATATTTGAGTAATTTCTTTCTGTTGTACACAATGTGGCCAACCCCACACAATTGAACCTTCTCGTACCTGAGACAAATCTTTTGCCAAAGGTTTGGGCATTAGCACACAATCAAAACCTTTCAGAATTTCTTCTCTGGAAGCAACACGTCCTGATGTAAGTTTGGCTAATATGTTGTCATCCATTCCCAATTTCAACCCATACCCTTCTTCAAAAGTGATTTGTTTTCGTAATCTCTGTGGAATGTGTTCTATATGTTCTGGATGAATGGCTACTCGTTTTTCGTTTTCTTTTAGTGATTTTCCAATCACGCCGATAGTTAAAAGTTTTGTCATATTACTAATTTCCCTTTTTTTGATTTACATATTCAAAATATTTTCTTTATGTTGTATAACGCCGCGCTAAACGAAGTTCCGCTTTGAGAACGGAGGGATTCGAGCTTGCTCG
>JAIORT010000478.1 GCA_021107975.1 Bacteroidales bacterium
AATGGACAATAGTATCATTAAATATTGTTTTGGTTGAATCTGGTGAACCTATTGAGATATTTGAAAACAATAAATTTAGTAGAAAAAATAGTGTTATATGATCAATGAAATTTTTCATTAAAATAAAAAAAATAAAAGTAATAAAAAATAGTTTATAGTGTCAATCTGTGGGGAAGGTTACAATTAAATACTGTGATTCTTCAGGTAATTCATCACCCTTTTTACATGATTGCCGGATAATGAACAAGCAACTCAAGATCAAAGCTGTTATTAGAAAAATACATAGGACATTATAAAAAATGAGTTTTATGCAAGCGAATTCTCCAAAGATTTAATTCTTCCTGAAATCCCTGATCCTGCCTGTTCTTTTTCTTGTGTCAGGAAATTTTATAATATAGAAAAGATCCACATAATAGGACAAAATATTTTTTAAATCTTTCCTGTTAACGAGATGTTGTATTTTTTTAGTTTCATAAAGTTTATCAGTGCAAACAATATCTCTGTCAACATCAAAACCTGCCCCGGTAACAACTCTTGGCCCGGCAAATTCAACTAAGGCGCCTTTTTCGCCAATTATAACATCTCCCTGGGTTACATAACTGGCATAAGCTCCACCTGTAGTGGGTCCTGCAATAACAGATAAATATAATATTCCTTCTCTTTTTAAGTCTAATAAAGACATATTCATTTTCGCCATCTGAGCTAAAGCCATAGGTCCTTCATTCATTCTTGCCCCGCCTGATGAACACACTGATATTAAAGGATAATTATTCTTTACAGCAAAATCAACAGCTCTTTTAAACTTTTCGCCAAATACTGCACCAAAAGACCCGCCAATAAATTTTATATCAGATATTACCAGAACAATATTCTTTCCATTCATCTTAGCAGTACCTGTTACCAAACCTTCTTTAGAAAAGGTCTTTCCGTCCATTCTTTCTAATACTTTTTTATAACTGCCATAATTATATCTTCTGCTTCCAATTAATTTATTAATAGTTAAATCCGATTCTGTTTCATGAAATGAATCATTATCACAGATTTTTGCTATTTGCTCTTCAATACAAAGATATTCGCCTTTCCCACACTTAGGACATGCATAAAAATTATCAATATATTCCTTTAAAGAAACAAAACCACAACCACCGGCAACTTTAAATATATTTTTTTCTTTTTCCCATTCTTTTTCACATTCAAATATTTCTGTTTCATCAATACCCTCTTTTTCCAAATGTGCTTTTATTAATATCTGAGTATAAAAATCTTCCCGCTCAATATCAATAGTTTTAATATTATTGTGTACACTTCTTTTTATTGCTCTTTTTGCAAGGATTCCTAAAGTATCATAAAATCTCCCATAATTCAATACTTTTTCTCTTCTCTCTTTTAATAATTTTTTAAGAGTTCTCTTGCTCATAACTTTTTTCCCTTTATGATAAGGGCGCACCCATTCATTTAAAGTCTTAGTCAGAGATTTTTTTATTGTATTTATTGTAAATTTATAATTAGTATGTGCTCCTTCTTTTGGTTCGGGAAGAATATCATCGATCATGCCGATCTTTTTTATATGTTCCGCACCCGGCCGTAATACCTCTAAAGCATCTTTCACTGTATTTTCTATTTCTTCACCGGCAGTTAGTCTTTTATGAAATATGATTCTGCTACAACTTTCAGGAGCAATTACGGAATAGAGCGCATTTTCTAACATGTAGCTTTTATCAGTTACCTGTAAACCTAAAGCGCCGCCACTGCCGCCCTCACCGATAATATAGGATACTGTGGGAGTTTTTACTTCACAAAATCTGCTGATACAATCGGAAATTAGAAATGATTGCCCGCCAAGCTCCGACTTCATTGAAGTGTCTCCACCAAAAGTATCAATAAATGAAATTACAGGTATTGTATTTTTTTCTGCTTCATCTAATATCTCAAGAGCAAACCCATAGCCTTTTGAGGTCAACATTCCGGTTGCTTCGCTGTCTTTTCCCTTTCTTCTTTTCTCCTGACCAAGTATTAAACAATCTATTTCATTAATAGTTCCTTTAGCTGCAATAAGAGAAGGATCGGGTGATTCATAATAAGAAATACTTTCAAAGACACCTTTAATAACATCGGAGCTTCTTATTCTTTTAGGATGCCTTATTAAATCATAACGATCTTTCAAGTTTCTTTTTGGTGTATATTTTTTTTTCATTTTGATTGGTAAATTATTATTTATAAAATAATATCAATTTGAAAAATTGAAACAAAAATAAACTTATATTTTCTTTTAATTATTCCGAAAAGTATTTTAAAGACAGAATATAAATAAACCTGAAAAAGGCTGCAATATAAAAAAAATTTGAATAACAAAAATTGTTCTTTGAAATCTTAGTCTTCATACAATACCCCCTGCTCGTACGGATTTATGCAGTGAACATCAGAGTTAGCTCATCCGAAGGGAAATAATATATGCCGTTGCTGACGGTGGTGGTGCAATTAAAAATAGCTTAAAACTTGCTAACATTCCACATATTTATGACATCAGGCATAAATTAGCATGGTTTTTAAAAGAAGTAAACAAAGATGAAGGTGAATTTATTAGCTACACAAAAATGATGGCTGCTATGAGAGGTAGGTTAGCACTTAGTAAAGTCTTACACATTTTACCTCCAAATCAAAGAACAAGGAAGTTAAAAAACAATATTATAGAATATTTGAAAGAAAGTAAAAAATTTATTCCAAGATATGACAAAATACTATGTACTTCTGATATAATTGAATCTTCATTTGGTAAATACAAAAATTACCTGAATCAAAACCCAATGATCGGGATAACAAACTTATCATTATGTATCTCAGCATTTACAAGCGAACTAGATGCTGATAAAGTAAAACAAGCAATGGAATCCTCAAAAAATATTGATATCGTCAATTGGACAAAACAGAATATTGGTAAAACAAATTTAAGTAAGCGAAAGGAGTTTCTTAAAAAAGTGGGGTGAGAAAAAAATAACAAAGTTATAAGGTTAGAATATTAAGCTTATAAACTTTTAATTTTATAGATAGGTACTGACCAAGCGACATAACTCTTTGATTCATTTAACAAGGAATTTCTTTGTCAACATCTGATCGTTTGCTATTATCCTGAAAAGATAAATACCTTTCCTCATATTGCCAACGGAAAGTCTGTATTCATTTTGTACATCCAATTTATATTGGTGTAGAATCAGCTTGCCATTCAAATCAAAAACCTCAATATGAATCTGTCCTTGCAATTTGAATTTCGGCTTAATGATTAAATGGTCTTTGTCAACTATTTTGATTGCAAAGGTCTTCTGTACATTAATCAAATCATTTGTTCCGGTGATGAAGGATTTTTCAAAATAAATATCATTATTGGTATTGTAATCGATGGCATGTGTCCAAACCAGGTATATAACATCATCTTCATTAAAAAATGCAGGTTGAGTATTATTGGTTTGGTCGTTTGTAATTTGTTCTTCAGGCTGCCAGTAAATTCCGTCAACAGAAGAACGCCGGTGCAAATTATAGGCAGGATTTTTATATTTGGCATAATAAACCATAAAACCATCCTGAGTGATATTGCAATAAGGATCATGTGAATTACCATTGTTTGTGATCTGTACTTCAGGTGTCCATGTGATTAAATCAGTTGACGTTCTGATATGAACATCATATTGGTTACCGCCAATATTCCTGTGATAAGCCGACAGATAGATTCCGTTTGTACTTTTACAGATTCTGATTCGATAAGCTCCCGACTGAATAAGTGTTTTATTTTTATCCCACTGATTGATTTCAGTACAATGAGTAACATAACCTCCTCCACCAAGTTTTACATAAGTCATTGTCAATGAGCCATCCTCTTCTAAAAAGACAGCGGGATCATAAATGCTTTGATATGTCTCCCAGCCAAGATCAAGCTGCTGGCTTTCATTCCATGTTGCCCCGTCGAAACAAGACAAGGTATATATTTTATAATACCCTGTTTCATCTGAAGCATAATAGACCCTGATGGAATCATCCTGCGTAACTACAACACAATGCGTTGACTGATTTCCGGTTTTAACAACAACAGGTAACAATTCGCCCCATGTATCACCGTTATCAGTTGAAAACGATGAATAAAGATCGCCCGAGCCCCAATCGGGATTTCGTTCTATAATAGCTAATAATCTGTCATCGGGCAATCTAATAATTCTTCCTATAATATCATTTTCTGATCCGCCCGATATAACGATTGGTTGCGAATAATTATCGGAAAATGAATAAATAAGAAATGAAAGAAACATGAAGGTCTTAAAAATATAATTCATAAAGCTATCTCCCGAATTTTTTCTCAAAGATAAATAAACCGGAATAATTGTACTTAGAATTCTCCGATTTTCTTTGCCATTTAAACAGATTATTCGGATTTTTGCAATAAAATATACTAATTCTTAACAGGTTTGCAAAGCAAAAACTGTTTAGAATAATTTCATAACTTTGTAAATAAATTTAAGCAAATGATAAAAGTTGAAGAAATACAAAAAGAAATAAATTCACTTTCAACTGAGGAATATAAAAAACTGAGGGATTGGATAATTGAAAAAGAATGGGGATATTGGGATAAAAAGATTGAAAATGATTCAGAAAGTGGAAAGCTGGATTTTTTGGTAGAAGAGGCATTGGATGAAAAGTTTAACGAAAGGCTTAAAGAATTATAAATGCCCAAAATACTTTTCTTCGACATAGAAATAAA
>JAIORT010000971.1 GCA_021107975.1 Bacteroidales bacterium
TTTTGTTTATAATAAAATGTTAGATAGTTATTTGAAATTAGAAATAGAACCTGAAATACAGGATTCGATAATTAAAGATGGAAAAGCATATCTGCAGGTAGTATTCCAGCAGTTTTTAGATTTTTAAATTAAAATACTTCCTATTTTTTTATTTTTTCGATGAGCTTTTACTATCAGTAGGCTCTGTTTTGTTTTTCGGAGTATCGGTTTTAAGCGGGTCATTAAGGTCAATATTCAAATCGCGCTGAAAATTCGTGGTTTCCTTGTTTATCTCACGTTTGATATCGTTGGTTGCTCTTTTAAATTCATTCATCACTTTTCCTAATTTTCGAGCTAATTCAGGTAATTTTTTTGGACCGAAAACCAGATATACCACAATAATAATTACAAGGATTTCACCACCGCTAATACTGAAAAAAAGAAGGAAATTGTTCAT
The DNA here is from genome assembly GCA_021107975.1 of Bacteroidales bacterium. Taxonomy (GTDB): domain Bacteria; phylum Bacteroidota; class Bacteroidia; order Bacteroidales; family JAADJA01; genus JAADJA01. The sequence continues at coordinate 437 of JAIORT010000971.1, forward strand.
TTTAAATGAAGCGGATTTCTATTTTTTCTTTTTTGATTTTCCTTTTACAATTTGCTTTTCCTCTTTTTTAATATTTATCAAATCATAAGCAATAGGGCTGGCATTGAACAATGAAGAATATGTCCCTACCACAACTCCAATCAATAATGCAAAAGCAAATCCCCTGATAATTTCGCCACCGAAAATAAAGACTATTAATAATACAACCAGTGTAGTTCCTGAAGTGTTGAATGTCCTTGCAAGCGTACTATTTAATGCTGCGTTGATATTCGTTTTCAAATCGCGCTTACGATGCAAATTGCTAAATTCACGAATACGGTCGAAAATGATCACCGTGTCGTTAATCGAATAACCGATAATTGTTAATATCGCTGCAATAAATGCCTGGTCTATTTCCAGGCTGAAAGGAAGCATATTATAAAATATGGAGAATATACCTATGGTAATTATAGTGTCGTGGAATAATGCAATAACACCTGCTAATCCGAATTGCCATTTTTTAAATCGAATTGCAATATAAATAAAGATTACAATAAGGGCAAAAATAATTGCCATAAAAGCCCTGTTTCTGATGTCATCGGCTATTGTAGGTCCAACCTTTTGTGAACTTAATATCCCTATAAGTTTATCATCTCCTTCTGTATCGGAACTAAATTCTTTGTATTGTATTGATTGGTCTTTATAAAATTGTTTCAACCCTTCAAACAATCTGGTTTGTATAATTGAATCAACTTCCGGCTCATTATTATCTATCATGAACTTAGTTGTGATTTTTACTTGTTTGTTGGTCCCGAATGTTTTAACTTCAGGTGGGATGCTCTGCCCGTCTTCATTTACAAAGGTTTCAGCAAGAGCTGTCCTGATATTATTAGTATTAACATCCTGGTCAAACCGTATTACATAAGTTCTTCCTCCTGAAAAGTCAACTCCGTAATTAAGACCGCGCGTTGCAAGTGAAATGATCCCGGTAATAATTACAATTGAAGAAATTATATATGCAGTCTTTCTTGTATTTAAAAAATTAAAATTAACTTTTGTAAGAACATTCCTTGTAATATTGTTTGCAAAATTAACGGTCTTATTTTTATTAAGCGCCCATGTAAAGATAAGGCGTGAGATAAAAATAGCTGAGAAAAGTGATGATAAAATACCGATAATAAGTGTTGTGGCAAAACCCTGTACAGGTCCTGAACCAAATACATAAAGTACGATACCTGTTAAAAGGGTTGTTACGTTGCCGTCGATAATTGCGGAATAGGCATTTTTGTAACCATCGTCGATTGCCAGCCTCATACCTTTACCGGCTCTTATTTCCTCCTTAATACGTTCATAAATAATAACGTTGGCATCCACAGCCATACCAAGAGTAAGCACAATACCTGCAATACCCGGTAATGTAAGAACCGCTCCAAAAGAAGCTAAAACTCCAAACAGAAAGAATATATTGGTAACAAGTGCAAGGTCAGCAATCCATCCTGCACGGTTATAATAAAATATCATATATGCCAGAACCAGTATGAATGCAATAACAAATGACCATAAACCTGCATTCACAGCTTCTTTTCCGAGTGAGGGACCTACAACAGCTTCTTCAACAATCCTTGCCCTGGCAGGAAGCTTACCGGCTTTAAGGATATTGGCTAAATCCTGTGCTTCTTCAATAGTTGTATTACCACCTGATATTGATGACTGTCCGGTAGGAATTTCAGAATTAACTTTTGGGGCTGAATAAACATAATCATCAAGGACAATGGCAACTTGTCTGCCGATATTTTCGCCTGTTAATCTCTTCCAGATTTTTGCACCTTCTGCGTTCATCGACATTGTAACTTCAACTCTTCCGTTCTGGTCGTAGTCCTGGCGGGCATTGGTAATAACCTCACCACTCAATGCCGGCTTCCGGTCACGTGAAGATATTTTAATGGCAAGCAATTCGAGATAATCACTTCCTTCAACCCTGGGTTCGTTCATCCATATCAGCTTCAGGTCGCGTGGGAAAATATTTTTTGTTTCCCATAACATTTTATTAACCCTTGCAGTGTCTTTAATAGCAGCGTATCCAACTGTGGCTGACTCCCCGGGATAATACTCGCCTTGTCGTTGTTCGTAAGCGGGATTAAGAGCAGCATACAATGGATTCATCTTTTTGTATTGCTCAAGATTTTTGTCTTCCATTGTCAGTTCGGTAGTATCGGTTTCCAATTGTTCGAGCAATGAAAGTTCTGTAGTGTCAGTTTCAGTTTCTGATTCAGTTAATTGGATTTCCTCTTCACTTATTGTTTCGTCTTCAGTAACTTCAACTATTTCTTCTGTTTTGTCAGATATTATGGAATCTTCTTTGGCATAATAAATATCAGCGAGCCTGTTATTGGCTTCACTGAAGTATTGATAAATTTCATTAAATTTATAGGTTTCCCAGAATTGGAGACTGGCTGTTCCCTGTAATAATTTCCTGACACGCTCAGGGTCTTTAATTCCCGGCAACTCAACCAAAACCCTGTTGGATGTTGCAATTTTTTGAATATTAGGCTGGGCAACACCAAAGCGGTCGATACGTGTACGAAGAATATTAAAAGCACGATCGAAAGCACCGTTGGTTTCGCTCCTGATTATACTTATCACTTCGCTGTTGCTAGAGGTAGCTGTTATTCCTTTATCCCTGAATTCATAAAGGAAAATGGAAGCCAGGCTGAAGTTCGGGTCAATTTCCTCGATTGATTCTCCGAAAAGTGTAACAAAGTCTTTCTGGCTGTCTTTTTGTTTTTCGTAAGCTCTTTTTAATGCTTCCTGGAATGTTGGGTTTTGACTGTTACCCGCAAGTCCTTTAACGATATCACCGATTGAAACTTCGAGTGTTACATTCATTCCGCCCTTAAGGTCAAGACCGAGGTTTATTTCGCGTTCTTTACATTCCTTATAGGTATATTTCCTGAGAAGAATATTATAAACCACCTGGTTCGACATAGAGTCCAGGTAATAATGTTCTCTTGCTCTTGAAATCGAATCAAGAATAAATCCTTCTAACAATTCATCTCCGTTGGAAAGTTCTTTAGATAAATTAACTGTGGCTTCATTATCTGCATAATCTCTTGCATGTTTCTCAACCCTTGATGTAATAAATGTAAAAGAGAGTTGGAACAAACATACCAACGCAAATAAAATCGCAAAAAATTTAATAGCTCCTCTGTTCTGCATTTCTGTCTTATTTTAAGTATTTATTTACCCTAATTTTTTGAGGGTGCAAATATAGAATAACATTATTAAATAACCAATTATCTGGAATTTTTTATTGATTATTGAATATTGAGTTCAAAGTTTGAGGTTCAATGTTTTAGGGTTAATGCAGATAATAAGGGGATTAAAAACCTTATTTTAAATTCATTTTGTTATTCAAATCACTTATTGTATTAATCAAATTTATTGCTTCTGATTGACAAGGTATTTTGAAATCATTTTCATCAAATGATGCCAAATTTTTAATTTTATTTATTTGTACAGTAGCTAAAATCAAAGCATCATTTGGCAGTAAATTGTATTTTGACATCATTTCATAGCTTAATTTTATTATTTCATTTTCGATAGGTAAAATATCGAAATTTGAAAATAGTTCAATAGGATTATGGCTTTTAATCGTTTCTTTAATCTTTTTACTTTCTTTGATTGATAAGGGAGACTTTCCGCCAATGACGGCTAAATAGTAAAACATAAATTCACTATATACAATTGCATTTGTACAACATTGACAATCTGATATTATTAATTTTTCTAATAATTCTATTTTAGTCTCTTTTATATATTCAACCAACAAAGAGCTATCTATAAATACTTTCATTGTTTATACCAATCTTCTTTGTTAATAATCATATTTTTATTTTTTGCTATCCCCTTAAATTTTCTTAAAGAAGTTAGTCGTTCATCATTTGAGTTTATTTTTCTGCTCTTAATTTGAAGTAAGTCTTGCAATATTTTTTGAATTATCAGTAGCCTGTCATAATTATCAAGAGGCTTGATATATTGGTTATACATTATTTCTATATTATAATTCATAGCTTAATATTTTATTTCATTTTTACAAAGATAATAAAAAATGGGATTGTTAAATAGTAAAACATAAATTTACTCCAAATCGCATTTGATTCAGGCATTGGTATATAATCTTGTCCATGTCCGGTATTTATTAAAAATGCCACGGTTATTAAGCTTAAAAATTTTGTTTTCATCTTTTGCCTTTGCCTTTTAAATCTATCTTCTCCACCTTTCGGGTTCTGCCATTCTCACAATTT
>JAIORT010000682.1 GCA_021107975.1 Bacteroidales bacterium
TGTTGATTCCCGAACACTTTTATAGCGGGTGTCTTAATTTATTATTCATAAATTTGTGCAAAACAACAATTTACTTTCTTTGGCATAATACATGAAATTTGTAACGGTTAATTTAAAATATTCAGATGATAAAGAGTTATATCAAACTTACATTAAGAAATTTAACGAAGCGCAAAACCTATTCGCTGATAAATATTTCCGGTCTTGCTATCGGTCTTGCCAGCTTTTTAATCATTTATCTTTATATATCGGATGAACTGAGTTATGACCGCTATCATAAAAACGCAGGCAATATATACCGCCTTGTTAATGTGTATGATTTTGAGGGTGTGGGCGAGAACTCAGCCAGTTCACCTTTCCCGGTAGCTTTTACCATGCTGCACCAATATCCCGACATGATCAAAAACGTGGTCAGGGTATTCAATTTCCAGGCGCCTCGCAGTTTTGTTGAATATGGTGAAAATAAGTTCAACGAAAAAAGATTCTTTTTTGCCGATTCAACTTTTTTCGACATTTTTGATTACGAATTTGTTAAAGGAAACCCGGAAACAGCTCTTGACGAGCAATACTCAGTGGTCATTACTGAATCTACGGCAAAACGCTACTTCAGAGAAAAGGAGCCATTAGGAAAGACAATACGGTTTGAAGCTAATTTTAATTTGAAGGTAACCGGAGTAATTAAGGATGTCCCCTCGCAATCACACTTTCATTTTGATTTTATCGGCTCTATGTCATCCGTGAGTGCGGCTTATGGCGGCAGGTTACCGAAAACATGGGTTTGGAATCCGTGCTGGACATACCTGCTTTTGAACGACAATGTTGACCCTGCTATGCTGGAAGCTGAGTTCCCTGATTTTATTCAAAAATATTTTTATAATGCCGAAAAGGATAATATTTCGCTATATCTACAGCCTTTAACCGACATCCATCTTAAATCAAAATTAGATTACGAAATAGAACCGAATAACAACATAACCTCCATTTATATTCTATCGGCAATAGCTATCTTTTTACTGATAATTGCCATTATTAATTTTATGAACCTTGCTACTGCAACATCAACTATCAGGGCAAAAGAAATTGGTATTAAAAAAGTTACCGGAGCATACCGTTCACAAATAATCATACAATTTATTGCCGAGTCTGTAATAATAAGTTTTATTGCTCTTATTTTGGGATTAATTATAGTTGAATTTGTCGTTCCGGTTTTTAATGATTTAACAGGAAAAGAAATCATGATTGCCAATCTGTTTGAAACTCATAATATTTTGCTGTTAATTTCCATCGGACTATTAACAGGGATATTATCCGGTCTTTATCCTGCCTTTTACCTTTCGGCATTTAAGCCGGTTAATATTTTAAAAAGTACTTTTTTGCCCGGAGCCAAAACCGGATTACCAAGAAAAATCCTGGTCGTTATCCAATTTTCAATTTCTATTGCTTTAATCATCGGCACTTTAACTATACACAAACAATTAATGTACATGCGTAATGCTGATCTGGGTTTTAATAAAGAACATGTTGTGATACTGCCGATAAATAATACTCCGGTTGCAAATATTTATCCTTCTTTCAAAAAAGAATTGCTTCAGAATTCCAGTATCATTAGTGTAACTGCTATGGATGATATTTTCGGAGCTTCACACAATACACATGAATTCCGTCCCGAAGGTTTCTCTGAAGACCAATGGCAGTTTTATCCGGCATTAGTTGTGAAATACGACTTTATTAAAACATTTAATATCGAAATCATTGCCGGAAGAGATTACTGTGAAGAAAACAAAACAGATCCGGCAAAAGGGATTCTCATCAATGAAGCCATGGTTAAGCATCTTGGCTGGTGCAGCCCCGAAGATGCACTTGGGAAAAAACTTAAATCATTACAGGGTGATGAGCGGGTAATAGGCGTTTTTAAAGACTTTCATGCCACGTCATTACATGAAGCTGCAAGTCCGTTTGTTCTGAATATGAAAGAAATGCCGCGTGAAGTTTTTTGGTTCTTAAAATATATGGCTATTCGCATTATGCCCGGAAATGAAAAGAATACCCTGATGTTTATCGAAAAAAAATGGAACGAAGTAGCACCTGACAGACCTTTTGAATATTCCTTTCTTGACAGGGAACTGGATGTCCTTTATAAAGATGAAGAAATCCTTAGCACGCTTTCGTTGATATTCACAATAATTATTATCTTCATCGCAGCATTGGGTTTGTTGGGTTTGTCATCATTTATGGCGGAACAGAGAACAAAAGAAATTGGGATAAGGAAAGTACTTGGAGCCACATCTATGAGGATAATTCAAACCATTTCAAAAGAATTTTTCTGGTTGATTTTGCTATCAAGCATTATTGCATGGGTATTGGCTTATTTAGTAATGAAAGACTGGCTAAGTCATTTTGCATATCAAACAACTATTAACTGGATGTTATTTATTGTAGCAACTTTTATAGCTATGGGATTAGCCATTCTGATTACCGGGTTCAGGGCATTTATTGCTTCAAGGGCAAATCCGGTGGAAACATTGAAGTATGAATAATGTTTTAATGATTGAATGATAGAATGCGATAATGATAGAATGTGATAATATTGATAATAATTTAAAAATAGAGAGATGACAGAAAAAGAAATATTCATTGAAAAGATGAAAAAAAGAACTTGAGAGGTTAACAATTGAAGCAGAGGAAATAACAAAGATAGTATCAAAAGCTAAAAATTCGACATATAATAACTAATGAAAAAATAAAACATTGAATCATTGTAACATTAAATCATTGTAACATTGAATCATTTAATCATACATACTAAAATATCAATTTTGGTTTTCATGTTTTCCTTGTGTTATTTTTTACCTGCCCTTGCTCAACAAAAGACTTATGAAACAAAAAAGATAAATTTTTCAGCACCTGTGATTGACGGAATTATTGATGAGAAACTCTGGGAGACCGTTGAATGGAGCGATGATTTTATTCAAAGAGAGCCTTATGAAGGCGAAAAGCCTTCGCAGAAAACTTCATTTAAAATCCTGTACGACGACAATAATCTTTATGTAGCCATAAGGGCTTGGGATACCGAACCCGATAAAATTGAAAAAAGGCTTACACGCAGGGATGACTTTGACGGTGATTTCGTGGCTATAGGAATTGATAGCTATTATGATAAACTCACCTGTTTTTCGTTTGCCGTTAATGCTGCCGGGGTAAAAATAGATCTTACCATTACCAACGATAGCTATATGGACGATACATGGAACCCGGTATGGTATGTCAAAATTTCAACCGACTCATTAGGCTGGCTTGCTGAAATGAAAATACCTTTTACTCAGCTCAGGTTTGCAGAAAAAGAGGAACATGTTTGGGGACTTCAGGTCATACGCTGGCTTTTCAGAAAAGAGGAATTCTCGGCATGGAAACATGTACCTGTTGAATCAGCCGGATGGGTGAGTATGTTCGGTGAATTACATGGGATCAAAGGAATAAAGCCTAAACATGAAGTGGAACTGATTCCGTATATTATGGGTGATATCGAAAGGTTTGAAAAAGAAGAAGGAAATCCTTTTGCCACAGGAAAAAAATACGGGTACTCCGCCGGTGTGGACGGGAAAATTGCAGTTACTAACAACCTCACTTTAAATTTTACCGTTAACCCCGATTTTGGACAGGTGGAAGCTGACCCGTCAGAAGTTAACCTAACCGCCTTTGAAACTTTCTTCCCTGAAAAACGTCCATTTTTTATAGAAGGAAATAATATTTTCAATTATAGTATTACTGACGGAAACGGTCCTTTGTCGAGCGATAATTTGTTCTATTCAAGGCGAATCGGAAGACGCCCGCATTATTATCCCGACACAGAGGATAATGAATATTCTGATCAACCTGATTATACCACCATTCTCGGTGCATTTAAACTTTCCGGTAAAACCCGCAACGGATGGTCAATCGGCGTATTGGAGAGCATAACGAATAATGAATACATAACAATTGATAGAGAAGGTGACAGGCGGAAGGAAGTTGTTGAGCCTATGACCAATTTTTTTAATACCCGCCTGCAAAAGGATTTTAAAAAAGGGAAAACCATTGTTGGCGGAATGTTTACTGCAACTAACCGGAAAAAATATGATGAAACAGTTGATTCCCTGCACAATTCTGCATATACGGGTGGGCTTGATTTTACAAACTATTGGAAAGACAAGGCTTATTACCTGAGCGTAAAAGCGGTTTTTAGTCATTTGATAGGAAACAGTAAAGCAATTACTGAACTTCAGGAAGCGCCTCAAAGGTATTATCAGCGTCCGGATGCAACTCACCTTAAATTTGACACAACGCGTACATCTTTAACCGGAAGCGGTGGTACGATTGCAGGAGGAAAAATCGGTAAGGGACATTGGCGGTACGGAGGATGGGTTACATGGCGTTCACCCGGGTTAGAACTCAATGACATGGGATACATGCGACAGGCTGACATTATTCAGCAAGTTGCCTGGGGAGGATACAGGATTTGGGAACCCTTTAGTATTTTCAGAAGATTTAATATTAATTTTGACCAGTGGTCAGGTTGGGATTTTTCGGGAACACAGCTTTATCTGGGCGGAAATATTAGCTTTAATACTCAATTTAAAAATTATTGGTCAATCGGGTCGGGTATAAACAGGGGCACAAGCAATATTTCGCGTTCTGAATTGAGGGGCGGACCGGCATTAAGATTTCCGG
>JAIORT010000890.1 GCA_021107975.1 Bacteroidales bacterium
GGCGGCGCCGGCATTGCCAGGTCATATCTCGGACTTCCTGAAAAAACAAATGAAAAATTTATTTCTGATCCGTTTACCAATAAAACAAAAACAAGAATTTATAAAACCGGAGATCTTGCAAAATTTTTACCTGATAGCAATATTGAATTTATTGGCAGAATCGACAACCAGGTAAAAATCAGGGGATATAGAGTGGAACTTGCCGAAATAGAAGCTACACTTTCGAAAAATGAAAAAATCAGAGAGTGTGCCATTATTGTTAATAAAGACATACGCGGCAGCAAAAAACTTGTAGCGTATTATGTTTTAGAAACAGGAGTAACTGCGGATAAAACAGAACTATATCATTTTCTGAAAGAGATTTTACCTTATTATATGCTTCCTTCATCGTTTGTCGAACTTGATGAGTTACCATATACTTCAAGCATGAAGATTGACAGGAAATCGCTTCCCGTGCCTGAAGAAATAAGTTATCATCCGGCATCTTTTGCTCCTCCGGAAACAAAAACCGAGAAACAACTTGCAGCTATATGGCAGGATGTTTTGAACCTAAAAGCAATAAGTATTAATGAAAGCTTTTTTGAAATCGGAGGTGATTCGCTCCTTGCAATAGAAGCAATCAGTAAAATCAGAGAGAAAATAAAAGTTCAGATACAGTTGAAAAACCTTTTTGAGTTTCCAAGCATTAAAGAACTCGCCGATTGGATAAAAAAATACAATGAAACCAAAAACAAGGCAAGAAATTTTTTTACTAAATCAAAACAAATTCCCATAAATATAATCAACCTCCTGAAAAACAGGAAAGAGCCTCACTCCTACTTAGTGTCGTTACAATCACAAGGCACTCAGGTTCCTTTTATTATGGTTTACGGTGATGCCTCAGTCAAATACCTTCCTGGTTTTCTGGGAAAAGATCAGCCATTTTACAGTTTTATTTCTCAGGGAACCGATGGCGAACGAATTATATGTAAAAGAGTTGAAGATATAGCAAGATTATATTTGAACGAACTTTTGTCAATATTTCCTGAAAGCCCATACAGGCTTTGCGGTCATTCGTTTGGAGGAGTAGTAGCTTACGAAATGGCTCAACAGCTTATTGCAAAAGGAAAAGATGTTTCCTTTCTTTCGCTTATCGACACAGCAACACCCAAATTGGACCTTATGCTCATTGACAAAGTTTCTTTTAGGAGAAAATTGCTGAAATTTGAATACCGTGTTAAACGCAGGCTTTACAGCACATTCGGGCTTACAATTCCAAATAAATACAGAAATCTTTATATACTGGATTCATTTCTGAAAGCTCAAAAATATTACAAACCTGCTTTATACACCGGAGATGTATTTATTTTCAGATCAACAAAGAGCAGAATAAAAGAAAGAGACATCGGCTGGAGAAAATATATAAAAGGCAAACTTACAATAATCGATATTCCGGGCGATCATTTAACTATTATTCGTGAACCAAAAACAATTAAGATTCTCGCAAAAGAAATACTTGCCTGCCTGAGGAAAAGCAAGCAAACAAAAACATAATAAAATTCAGGCACTAAAATTGTAAACCATTCGTTTCGATTTTTAAACTAATTTTTACTGACATGATTACACGGAATAATTTTTATCAAACAGCACAAACAGGTTTTGAAACCAAAGCACTCGCAAAGAACTTCGTTGCTAATGTTTTTTCATGGATGGGAATAGCATTAGCCATTACAGCCTTTACTGCGTATTATTTTGCAAGCACCCCCGCATTGATTAACTCACTTTTCAATCCTGAAACAGGAATGACAATCCTGGGATGGGTTGTCATGTTGTCACCTCTCGGATTTGTATTGGCAATGTCGGCGGGGTATCAAAAATTTTCAGTAAGCACATTAACAATTCTTTTTGGTTTGTTTTCCATCTTAATGGGCATGAGTTTAAGTTTTATTTTACTCGTATATACGTCGGCATCAATATTTAAAACCTTTGCCGTAACTGCCGGAATGTTCGGTATAATGGCATTCGTGGGATATACCACCAAAACCGACCTGACAAAATTCGGTTCATTAATGATGATGGGACTGATAGGTATTATAATAGCGAGCCTAATTAATATGTTTTTAAGAAGCGGGACTTTTGATTACATTATCAGTTTTATCGGGGTATTGGTGTTTACCGGTCTCACGGCTTATGACGTTCAAACCTTAAAAAAAATCGGAAGCGGTGTGGAATATGGCGCTGAATCTACTAAAAAACTAACTATTCTCGGAGCATTAAGGTTGTACCTCGATTTTATCAACCTGTTCTTATTCCTGCTTCGATTTTTAGGTAACAGAAGATAGTAAACTTTCTTATAACACCTTTTATTTATTCAGCTTAACAGCAATCTTCTCCAGCATATCATTTGTCATTTCCCCCAGCTCATATTTCGGACTCCATCCCCATTCTTCACGTGCGCACGAATCGTCCATTTTATTTGGCCAGGTTTCTGCGATAGCTTGTTTCATCGGATCGTTATTATAACTCAATTCAAATTCAGGGATATGTTTTTTAATCTCGGCTGCAATAATCTCCGGGTCAAAGCTCATTGCCGTTACATTAAAAGCATTCCTGTGCTTTAATTTTGACGGATCGGCTTCCATCATGTCAATGGCAGCATCCAAAGCATCGGGCATATACATCATATCGAGGAATGTCCCGGCTTTTAACGGACAAGTATATTTTTTATGCTTAATGGCTTCATAAAAAATTTCTACTGCATAATCTGTTGTGCCGCCACCTGGCAATGTTACACTTGATATAATTCCCGGATAACGTAATCCTCTTGTATCAACACCAAAACGTTTGTGATAATAATCGCTCAATAATTCTCCGGTAACTTTAGTAACGCCATACATTGTATTCGGTCGTTGAATTGTATCCTGTGGTGTATTGTCCAAAGGAGTAGTAGGACCAAATGCTCCGATAGAGCTTGGGAAAAAAACAGCGCAATTATGTTCTCTTGCTACTTCCAACACGTTGAATACTCCATTTACACCAACATTCCATGCAGCCTGTGGTTTTTCTTCAGCTACGGCAGAAAGCAGGGCTGCCAGGTTATAAATCGTATCAATATTATATTTCTTAACTACCTCGTTTAACCTTTCAACATCAGTAGCATCAACTCTTTCAAGCGGGCCTGAATTTGCCAGTTCTTCCGAAGGTTGAGTTTTACGGAATCCTGCAATAACATGCTCGCTTCCGTATCTTCTCCTTAATTCCATTGTCAGTTCAGAGCCAATCTGCCCTACAGAGCCAATAATCAGTATATTTTTCATAGTTTAGAAATTTTGTGTTTATTAATTAACAATTTTGTGGCAAAAATATATATTTTTGCGAAATGCAAAATGAAAATAATAAATCATTAATAACTTAAAAAATAAAAACATGTACGGTAAAATAAAAGATTATCTGCAAAAAGAACTGGTAAACATTGAAGATGCCGGTTTATACAAACATGAAAGGATAATAGAAAGTGAACAGGGAGCCGAGATTGTTGTAAAAGGTAAAAAATGTCTGAATTTTTGTGCTAATAATTATCTGGGACTTTCTTCACATCCTGATTTGATTAAAGCTGCCCATAGTGAAATCGATCACAGGGGATATGGACTTTCTTCTGTTCGTTTTATCTGCGGCACACAGGATATTCATAAGGAACTGGAAAGAAAAGTTTCGGATTTCCTTGGTATGGAAGATACCATTTTATTCTCCTCCTGCTTCGATGCCAATGCAGCGGTCTTTGAACCTTTGTTGGGAAAGGAAGATGCTATCATAACAGATGCACTGAACCATGCCTCAATTATCGATGGAATCCGTTTATGTAAAGCCCAGCGCTGGATTTATAATCATGCTGATATGAGGGATATTGAGGAAGAGGATACTTCAACCGGTAAAAAAGGCAAAGGTTTGGAAAGATGCCTGAAAGAAGCACAGAGTTGCCGGTTCAGGATGATAGCTACCGATGGCGTATTCAGCATGGACGGAAATATTGCCAGGCTGAAAGAAATTTGCGACTTAGCTGAAAAATATGATGCCATGGTAATAGTTGACGACAGCCACTCAACCGGATTTATGGGAAAAACAGGTAGGGGAACACATGAATATCGCGATGTAATGGGTCGCATTGATATTATCACTACTACTTTCGGTAAAGCCCTTGGAGGTGCTTCCGGCGGATGTATTTCCGGCAAAAAAGAAATTATTGACTGGATGCGTAATAAAGCCCGTCCGTATTTATTCTCAAACACAGTTGCTCCGGCTGTTGTGGGGGCTTCCATAAAAGTAATGGATTTGCTTTCTTCAACTACCGAGTTACGCGATAAGCTGGAAAATAACACCAAATATTTCCGTGAAAAAATGACTGCTGCAGGATTTGATATTATCCCAGGCGACCATCCTATTGTGCCAATTATGTTCGGTAAATATCCTGAGTCGGCAAAGCTGGCTGTTGAGTTTGCCAATAAAATGCTCGACGAAGGAATTTATGTAATTGCTTTTTCATTCCCTGTTGTACCGAGAGGTAAAGACAGAATCAGAGTTCAGATTTCGGCAGGACATGACCAGCACCATCTTGATAAAGCTATTGATGCCTTTATTAAGGTTGGTAAAGAGCTGGGGATGATAAAATAAATTATATTGATTTTAATGAAAAGCCTGATGCAACTATTGTATCAGGCTTTTT
>JAIORT010000895.1 GCA_021107975.1 Bacteroidales bacterium
CCAATTGCAAAACCAATAAAACTAGCGCCGGCATATTCGCCCGGGACAAACAACAAGATTATCAACATCATAATTAACTCAAGAGAGATCAATACAACCCCAATACTCATTCCGGCACTTAATGGAATATTAAGGAGTTTAATCGGTTTTCTTTCCAAAGAGGCAAAAGCCATTCTTGAGTTTGCCAGGGTGTTCATTCTAATTCCAAACCATGCTACGCTATACGAACCAAGAATACCGACAACAGTCCATCCAAGGATCATCAATACTCCTCCAACACCAAAGTCTGCATCAGACAACCAACCAAAATAAAATGCTACAGCTGCTCCGATAAATAAAAACAGGATAGCGAGAAATTTACCTTGTTGAATCAGGTATGTTTTACCTGTTTCATAAATAACATGGGCCACATCTAACATTGATTGATGAGCCCTGATTTTCTTTACTCTCATGAATTGGTATAATCCAAACATGAATCCTGCAAAAGTGATAAGAAAACCCCAGTAAAGGATGTTTTGACTCTTAATTCCATCGGGAATGACCAGGTCTGCTTCACTTGCAAATGAGAAAACCGGTAAAGATAATACTGCTAAAATTGATAAAATTCGTTTCATAATCTATATGTTTAAATTAAATAATTCAGGCACAAAAATAAAAAGTATTTTGTTATATGCAACAGCTAATCGTATAACATAACAATCGTTATAACAACTGCCATTTTCCCCATAAGTGCTGAAATCCTGCCACTTATCGCAAAATCAGATGTTTTGGATGTTAATAATATTTTATTTTTCTTTGCAAAAACCATTTTTAAATACAAAATAATTAATACTTTTAGCTTTTTTATTTCTTACAACACGCGAGATATTTTACCGTATGCATAAAATTAAACTTGAAATAATAGGAATGTCATACAGCCAATCGCAAAGCGGGGCTTATGCTTTGATTCTGGGCGAGATTGGTGGAAAGCGCAGATTGCCAATTATTATCGGAGGGTTTGAAGCTCAGGCTATTGCCATTGAACTTGAAAAAATGAAGCCTTCACGACCACTCACACATGATTTGTTTAAAAGCTTTTCGGAAACTTTTAATATAACTTTTAGAGAGGTTGTTATTAATAAATTTATCGAGGGCGTGTTTCATGCCGAATTAGTGTGCCTCGACGGACAAAAGGAATACAGGATTGATGCAAGGACATCGGATGCAGTTGCATTAGCTTTGCGCTTTCATTGCCCGATTTATACTTATGAAAAAATAATGGCTACTGCCGGAATTATTGTCGAAGAAAAGAAAACCGAAGCAGGTAAAGCCAAACCAGTGGGCGGAGAAAAATCAAAAACCCTTTACGAACAATATACTACCTCTGAATTGAAGGAACTTTTACAGAAAACCGTAGAAAAAGAAGAGTATGAAAAAGCATCTAAAATAAGGGATGAAATTAATAAAAGAAAGAAGGAGAAGGAAGAAGGAAAATAAGGAAAATAAGGGAAATAAGGAAATAAGGGGAATAAGGGAGGTTAAATCAGGAATATGAAATTTAAAATAATCTTTTTTTTACTGTTTATATCTATTATAATCTCAGGAATTTTTGCTTTTAATAGTGATACTGTTTCTGATTCTGCATCAAAATTAAGTGATACAACAAACCAGGAAATTGTAACCTTACCTGATTCAAACACTCAGATAACTCAACTGAATACCGAACAACAAAATCAACAAACAGACAGGTCAAAATCAAATATACTTATTTTATCTGATTATAAAAAGGGAGGGATCTCAATAATAACAATTTTAAGAGGATTGCTGGGAATGCTCGTGCTGATAGCTATCTCCTATATTTTTAGCTCTAACAAAAAGGCAGTCTCGTGGAAGGTTGTGGGTACCGGGCTTACAATCCAGGTTTTGTTGGCGCTTGGAGTTTTGTACGTGCCTTTTATACAGTCTTTTTTTGAATTTGGCGGAAAGCTATTTGTTTTAATTCTCGATTTTACACAGGCAGGTGTTGATTTTCTTTTTAAATCAATGGTTACCGGTAAAATTGAAGTGGGATTAATAAATTTCGTGGTGAAAATCCTTCCTACTATTATTTTCTTTTCAGCATTAACAAGTCTTTTGTTTTATCTCGGGATAATTCAAAAAATAGTTTACGGGTTAGCATGGGTTATGTCAAGGCTTATGAAACTTTCAGGCGCCGAAAGTTTGTCGGTTGCGGGTAATATTTTCCTTGGGCAAACAGAATCACCGTTAATGATCAAAGAGTACCTTCCGAAAATGAATAAATCGGAAATGTTATTGGTAATGATGGGAGGAATGGCAACACTGGCAGGTGGAGTACTGGCTGTTTATATTGATTTTCTGGGTGGAGATGATCCAGTTCAGAAACTTTTATTCGCAAAGCACTTAATAACTGCCTCTGTTATGGCTGCTCCCGGGGCAATAGTTATTTCAAAAATTTTAGTGCCACAAACTGAAGATATTAATAAAACGATTAAAGTAACAAAAGAAGATGCAGGAAGTAATATTCTTGATGCGATTTCAAACGGCACCGGGCAAGGAATAAGGCTGGCTGTTAATGTGGCTACAATGTTGTTAGTATTTATTGCTTTTATTGCGATGTTTAATTATATTATGATAAAAATTGGTGGATGGACAAACTTAAATGAAATTATCGCAGAAAACACAAATGGAAAATATTCCGAACTCTCTTTGCAATTTATTCTGGGATATATTTTTGCTCCTATCATGTGGTTAATAGGAATACCGGGGCAGGATATTGCCCTTGTTGGAAGATTGTTAGGGGAAAAAATTATTATGACTGAGTTTATCGGTTATATGAGTTTATCAGAACTAAAGGAAGCAGGGGCGCTGCAACCCAAATCTATTATTATGGCGACGTATATGCTGTGCGGGTTTGCTAACTTTGCATCTATTGGAATACAAATAGGAGGTATCGGGTCGCTAGCACCAAATCAACGTGTATTACTATCGAAATATGGAATGAGAGCATTACTTGGCGGGACAATTGCTTCTTTGCTGTCTGCCACGATTGTTGGGACAATACTTGGATAGGGGGTTCGAGTTTCGGGTTTCAGGTTTGACCATTGACCATGCCTGAATAACGTTGACCGTTTTAAAATTATTTAATAGCATTTATTAATTTATTTAATACGATATGAAAAAATTTGCAACAGCAGTTAACTGTATGGACGGAAGGGTTCAGGAACCTGTGATTGATTTTTTGAAAAATAATTACGGAGTTGATTATGTGGATATGATTACCGAACCGGGTCCGGATAAAATACTTGCCGAAAATACTGACAAGTTTAAAGTGAATTCAATTAAAGAAAGAGTGGATATATCTGTTAATAAGCATGGCTCAGGAATAATCCTGATGATAGGTCATGGCGATTGTGCCGGAAACCCTGTAGATAAACAGACACATATTTCCGAAACGCTTTCATCAACTGAACTCCTCAAATCATGGTTTCCGAATGTTGAAGTTATTCCGGTTTGGATTGATGAGAATTGGATAGTAAATATATTATAATTATTCCTGTAAATCAATTTGTTTGTTAATAACTTTCTTTTCCGTCTTGAAATATTGTCGGCTCCGACATCAATTAAAAGAAGAATAAAATCCTAATTTTGCCTTTTCAAAGAAATAAAATAACTATGCGTCAATACCTCGACTTACTTCAACATGTTTTAGATAACGGAGTTCAAAAGAAAGACAGAACAGGAACAGGAACAATAAGCGTTTTCGGTTACCAGATGAGATTTAACCTTAAAGAGGGCTTTCCGGTGCTGACTACCAAGAAACTTCATTTACGGTCAATTATTTACGAACTCCTTTGGTTCTTAAAAGGAGATACCAATATTAAATACCTCCACGATAATAAGGTAACTATTTGGGATGAATGGGCTGATGAAAATGGCGACCTGGGACCGATCTATGGTGCGCAGTGGCGCAACTGGAATAACGACGGTATTGACCAGATTTCCGAAATAGTTAAATTAATCAAAAACAATCCAAACAGCCGGCGAATGATTGTGGCGGCATGGAACCCAAGTGTTTTACCAAAATCGGGTAAATCTTTTTCAGAGAATGTTGCTGAAGGTCGTGCAGCTTTGCCTCCCTGCCATGCCTGGTTCCAGTTTTACGTGGCTGACGGAAAACTTTCATGCCAATTGTACCAGCGAAGTTGTGATATCTTCCTCGGTGTCCCGTTTAATATTGCATCTTACGCTCTGTTAACAATGATGATGGCACAGGTTACAGGTTGCAAACCGGGTGAGTTGGTTCATACCCTGGGAGATGCACATATTTACCTGAACCATATCGAGCAAACCAAACTCCAGCTTACACGCAAACCCTTTCCTTCGCCTTTAATGAAAATTAATCCGGAGATAAAAAATATTTTTGATTTCAAATATGAAGATTTTACTTTGGAAGGTTACCAGTCGCATCCGCATATAAAAGGGAAGATTTCTGTTTGATTCTTAATTTTTAATTTACGATTTTAGAAGTTTATGAAAGATATATCCATAATAGTTGCAGTAGCAAAAAACAATGCCATCGGGAAAGACAATAAGCTACTCTGGCATTTGTCTGAAGATTTGAAAAGGTTTAAGAAGTTAACGACCGGGCATTATATTATCATGGGAAAAA
>JAIORT010000306.1 GCA_021107975.1 Bacteroidales bacterium
AATTATTTAAAAATTTAGTATTATGAAAAATGTAAAAAATCTTGTTTTAGTTTTTATCCTCCTGACAGGATTGGGATTTTCAAATGTTTTTGGTCAGGAAAAAGAATCACCAACGCTATATGCTGTAATGTTCTACGCTGATGACTGTGGTGAAAGCAAGTCAATGGCACCTAAATTTAAAGAATTAAAAAAAGAACTTGCAGGTAAGAAAGTGGGATTTGTAAAATTCGATCTTTCCACTAATGAATCAAAAGAAAAGACACTGGATCTCGCAAAAAAACTTGGGCTTAGCAATTTATTAGCTTCCAAAAAAGGAACCGGCTTCATAGTATTGGTAGATGCAAAAACTAAAGAAGAAAAGGCTATCTTAACAGCAAAACAGTCTTTGGATGAAATGGTTGCCATTGTTACAAAGAACCTCTAAAACCCGTGATTATAGTTTATCAGGCAAACAGAATTTGAAGAAGATTGAAAGAAAGCAGGGATCTTAATAAGGTTCTTGCTTTCATTGTTTAATAATTTTAAAACATTTTATTATGAAATCAAAAAGCAATAATTTTTTTATTATAACAGTGATGATTGCACTGTTAGTATCCGTATCCATTACAGGATGTCAAAATGGCGATTCAAATTCATCAACATTAGAAAAGGAGTCGGATTCTGTTTTACAAGAGACAGGAAGCAGGCTTAGTGATGACCAGTCATTCGGTGAAGCATTAGATATTACATCAGCGGTTATAAATATCTCCGACTTGCATATCAAGGAAGATTCAGGAAAAGATGATGTTATATTACAAGGTCCTTATACTATAGAAGTAAGAAATGGGATTGCTTCTTTAGATCAGGTTGATGTGTTTACCGGAACGTATAAAAAAGTTGATCTCACATTCCAGACCAGCGATAGCACAACTCTTAACGGACACAGTATTATAATCACCGGCTACTATTTAACTGCTGACGGTAGTACAATACCCTTTACCTTAAACTCCGATTTCACAAAACAAATTCAATTGCCTCTTATAAATGACGGATTTGCCGTAAGTGAAAACAGTACGGTTTCAATTTCAATTGTATTTGATGCCAATGCATGGTTAAATGTCCTGAATTTTGCCTATGCCCATATAACTAATGGAGAAATTGCTATTAACAATAATAATAATACATCTTTGCTTAATGCATTTGAGGCAAATTTATCTTCACATTAAAACTGAAAAAAAATTTCTGCCCTTTGTTGGTGAGAATGCTAACAAAGGGCAGAACCAAAATTAATCACCAGCTTCCAATAACTCCCACCAACTCTCACTATATACATCTCCACGTTCCAGTGTGAAACATCATCCCAGTTTAATATTCCTTTTCAAAAGGAATATTTTATTAAATATTTTCCTTATTAAAAGGAATATATAAAGATAAATAATAAAGTAATCAAAATCCGACCTGCCTGGAAATGGCTACTGTCTGATTATTTTTAGATAATAATTCTCGATTTTTATTAGATACATCCCGGGAGATAAATCCGAAACGGTGATATGAATAATGTTATCACCGGTACTTTTTTTGCTCTGATAAAATATTCTTGAAAACAAATCCAAAACCTCTATTTCTAATTCCTCTGTTGTCAATTGTCCTGTAAATTCAATCCGAATAAAATCGGTAGCAGGATTAGGATAAACTTTTATATTGTTTACATAATCTGTTTCAGGCACAAAAGTAAATAGCTCGTTTTCCGAACCAAATGTGGGCGGCATAAACTGAAAATCACCGGTTCCGTTTGGATATCTTCCGAAAGAGGTATCAGTAAGCTGTTCGCCGAATTGTATGCTATCTAAAACAGTACCATCAAAATTGGAAAGTAAAATTTCTTCGCCCGATTTGGATAATTTAAAATTTGCATGTAGCCCCTCTTGGCTTCCGTCTTCATCAGCCCAGATAATGAGAAAATCATAAGCCTGTATGAGTGTATCGGGAAAAATCCATTTTTCGGGCTGGCTGAAATCGTCCGATAAAAACATTCCGGATAGTGGAATATCCTGTCCGGTGTTGTTATACAACTCTATCCAGTCGTCATATTCGCCATTCTGGTCAGGAACCGTACTGTCATTGTCAGCCATAAATTCATTTATCACAATATCACCCGGTAACAACTCAACACCCTGAACCTGGTAAAAATAAGTGATTAGTTCTGCACTTTCAGGTGAGAATATACCTGCATTATTGTTCTCCGAATAAATATAATAATACACATTTGTAGCAGGAGTATAAGGTAATATCATTGCACCATAGACATCGTCATTCGCTGCGCCGTCGTGGTGATTTCCGTCATCAAACATCTGGTTTGCAGTAAAAGGTGCATAAGGGTCGGTTTTAAAATTCAGATAAACCGATGTTGTATTTAAAATATTAGCAGTTATCCAAACAGTATCCTCCGAACCTGGAAATTCAACCGATTGTATAACCTCAGTTATTTCAGGACCTTGCTTCAACAATTCGGGATGGTTTGAAAGATGAACACTCCTGCCATCCATTAATACATTTAAGCCTGGTATTATTCCATTCCCAAAACCAATATTTTGATTCAGGGCAATTAAAAAATCCTGGTAACTGTAAAGAAGGTTCGGATCATTATAAACGCATGAATCAATTAACTGCTGAAGTTCAACGGCTCTGTTTTTCATGGCATTATTCCATAGAAAATCATTATAGATTGTCCTGTAATGAGCATAGTATTTATTCCAGTATTCGGGAATACTTAATAATTCTTTTATTAAAGGTCTTTGTAAATTATTGATATTCCATGTTGTAGGCAAATGTATCATTTGGTTTAGATTTAAAGGAGGTCCCTGTCCGCCATTCTTAAACACACCAAAATTTTCATTCATGTCCCAGATAATAGTATGAAACCGCTCGAACTCATCCTCATAAATATAATAATTATGTCCTGAACCGGAATAACTGTCGAGATTCACAAAAATATTATTAAACACAAGCATCCACAAAGCCTGGTCAATATTCAGGCAGTTATGTACATTCCCCGGATTTTCATTTAATTCAATAATCAGGTTTTCAAGTTTTGTCCAGCCATAATCGGATTTTATCTCATAAGATTGTTCATAACAAATCGTGTCATCGCCCATAATAATTAATGGCGAGGCAATGCCAACAACAGGCAGGCACCCGGCAGGGGGAGGAGCGGGTGTGCCTGTAATGAATATCGGGTCACATTTAAAAAAGCTATTATTTTTAGAACCGAAGTGATTATCAACAAAACTTTTGTTTACCGATTCAACATTTGTAAATAAGCCGTGGATGCTGCCGTTAATATTCAGAACAACATAATTCGCCTTTGAAGCAGGGAAAAAATTTCCTGCTATTTCATACGACAGAACCTCTCTTACACAGGTGGGGTCTTTAAACATGTTAGAAAGCTTTAATGTCTTATATCCGTAAAGGTCTTGTTCTTTTATATAATCAATTTTTATGTTGAACGGATTTTTAGGATGATTGGGATGATAAGAACTATTGCCTTTATACCTGATACCGACACTATCATATAAAACTCCGTCAACGACCATATCAGCAAGGATTCTTCCTTCATTATTGTTCATAATCATAGTATCTAAGGTATATTCCCAGTTCTCATCATAAAAATCCAGATTTATCGTGCGGATAACATTTATATCATACAAATCCTGGCTGAATGAGATTTTGATAAATAAAGAAGAAATGATTAATACGGTTAGAAAGTTTTTCATGGTATTGATAATTTAGAAGTATAATATTTATTATTAGACAACCGGTACCATAACAAGTTTAAATTTGATGATAAATATACAAATTTTTTTTTAATTCAGCCTGTTTCATTAAATTTGGATATTCAAAATCCGAAAGAGCCGGAATGAAATAATTATTATTTTTGCGCCCTGTTATATTTTTCAATTTAACTCACAACAATATGTTACAAAAATTCACAAACCCTGACAAACTTTCAAAAGAAGAAAACGCACAATTGATTATGGATTTCTTTCATCGTACCATGATGCACCATGCTTTATGGTTTGCCGAAGTTCAACACCAAATGGGAAGAGAAAAAGCTTTTAAGGTTTTAAATGAAGCATGGGGAAGAAGTTCCTCTATACAGATGAAAAGAATAGCAAAAACATTAGGCTTTGAAATGAATGACGGAATTCCTCAGCCTTTATTGGATTTACCAGAAGAAAAGCTGGAGCAACTTAGGGATGGCATGGCTGTTAACTGGCTTGCTAATGACGGTGTATGGTTCCAGGCAGTAGAATTTAAGCACGGAATGAACGATGCCAAACGTTGCAACGATTCCTGCTGGGGGCAGTTCTCTCCTTTTGAAGCATGGGCGATAAAACGCATTTTGAATTTATCTGAAAATCCGGGATTGGATGGATTGAAGAAAGCACTTCAGTACAGGCTGTATAATTTTGTGAACAAACAATCATTTACCGAAGAAACCGAAAACAGCTTTGTATTCAGGATGAACGAATGTCGTGTTCAGGTTGCACGCAAACGAAAAGGATTGGATGATTATCCATGTAAATCAGGCGGACTGGTTGAATACACAACTTTTGCCGAAGCCATTGATTCAAGGATAAAAACCGAATGTATCTGCTGCCCGCCCGATAAACATCCTGAGGAATATT
>JAIORT010000667.1 GCA_021107975.1 Bacteroidales bacterium
AGGATTCCTGCCCGCCTTTGTATTAGCTTATTGGTGGCAGGCGGGTGTAATCCCCCCTTTGCAACATTAAATTTTGAGATCACTCCGAAAATTAAAAATATATAAATGCCACAAAAACACCAAGTCACAATCCCGCACATGCGGGATACAAAATAATATATACCATCCAAATACCTTTAGTGTCCCGAAAGTTTTCGGGATTGTGTTTTAGTGGTTTAGTGGCGAAAAATCGACTTTTCGGAGTGGACTCAATTTTAATTTTTCTAAAATATTCTAACTTTTTTACCTATTTTTGAATTTCGTTTAAAACATTAATACGTTAGATCTTTTTGGGCATTAAATATTTATTGTAATCGCTTATTTATCTAACACATTGCTTGTTATTTTATTAAATTGTAATCATGACACGTTCCCGTCAATTAGCCGCTATTATGTTCACCGATATCGAGGGATATACGGCTCTTATGCAGCAAAATGAGGAGAAAGCAATCCAATCCAGGGATAAACATCGACAAGTATTCAATTCCATGACTGAAAAGCATAAAGGAAAGATCCTACAATACTATGGCGATGGTACCTTAAGTATTTTCGATAGCGCTATTGATGCTGTAAAATGCGGGATTGAAATGCAGCTTGGCTTCCAGAAAGAACCCTCAATACCGGTGAGAATCGGTATTCATACCGGTGACATTATTTTCAGCGAAGAGGAGATCATTGGTGATAGTGTAAATGTTGCCTCACGCATAGAATCTTTGGCAGTTCCGGGGAGTGTTTTTATTTCTGACAAGGTCTATGACGAAATCAAAAACCAGGAATCCATCCAGACTTCCATGCTGAAGACATTTAAGCTGAAGAATGTTAAAAAACCAATTGAAGTCTATGCCATTTCCAATGTAGGACTTATAGTTCCAAAACCTGAAGATATTGAAGGTAAAACTGACTCAGATCTTGCCTCCCTGGCGGAAAAACAAGAACAATATAAATCAAATATCCGAAAAGAAGGTACGCCAATTTTAGCTACTAAACTTTATGTTCCCCCACCCCGGCCTAAAGTTGTTCTCCGCTCCCGTTTGATCGAGCGGCTGAACAAAGGCCTGCAGGGTAAACTAACCCTCATCTCTGCTCCTGCAGGCTTTGGTAAAACCACTCTGGTCAGTGAATGGATCGCCGGTTGCGAGCGACAAGTTGCCTGGTTTTCGCTGGACGAATCGGATAATGATCCCATACGCTTTCTGGCTTACCTCGTCGCTGCTTTGCAGAAGATTGCTGCAAATATCGGGGAAGGGGTGTTAGATATGCTCCGATCTCCTCAACCACCATCAACCGAATCGATTCTGACTGCTCTGCTCAATGAAATCACAACTGTCCCTGACAATTTTACATTCGTCCTTGACGATTATCATGTTATTGATGCCAAACCGGTTGAAAATATGCTCAACTTTCTGTTAGAGAACCTGCCACCCCAGATGCACATAATCATCACAACCCGTGAGGATCCGGATCTACCACTGCCCCGGTTACGCGTACGGGGCCAATTGACCGAACTGCGTATCACTGACTTGCGTTTTACCCCCTCCGAAACAGCAGAATTTCTCAAACAGGTGATGGGTTTAAATCTTTCTGCAGAAGACATCACCACACTGGAAGCCAGCACCGAAGGATGGGTTGCCGGGCTTCAACTAGCTGCTCTCTCAATGCAGGGGCGAAAGGATATTCCCGGGTTTATAAAAGCTTTTGCAGGCGATGACAGGTACATAGTGGACTACCTTGTTGAAGAAGTTCTGCTGCGCCAGCCCGATCAAGTTAGAAGCTTCTTGCTGCAAACCTCTATTCTGGATCGGTTGAATGGATCTTTGTGCGATGCAGTGACTGGCCAGAAAGATAGCAAAAAGATGCTTGAAGCCCTGGAACGTAGCAACCTTTTTGTTGTTTCGCTGGATGATAATCGCCAGTGGTATCGGTATCACCACCTCTTTGCAGGGGTTCTCCTTTCGCACTTGAAGGAGGAGCAGCCCGATCAAGTACCTGCCCTGCATCTGCAGGCAAGCAAATGGCACGAACAGAATGGCATGTTAGCCGATGCTATCCGCCACGCTCTTGCCGCTGAGGATTTCGAGTGGGCGGCAGGTCTGATCGAGCTGGCATGGCCGGAAACGAACAGGTACATCCAGTCCGCGCCCTGGCTTGGCTGGGTGAAAGCATTACCTGAGGAATTGGTCCGAGTCAGGCCTGTACTCAACATTAATTATGCATGTGCCCTAATGGATATAGGAGAATTGGAAGCCGGCGAAGTGCGTTTGCAGCAAGTCGAGATATTAATGGAAACTATAGAAGATATAAGTGAGAAACCGGAAGCATTTAACAATATGGTCATTGTCGACAAAGAACAATTTCGCTTGCTGCCAGCGACAATTGCCTCCACGCGTGCCTATCTTGCCGGAACACTTGGCGATGTACCCGGCACCATAAAATACACACTACAGAACATCGACCTACTTCCTGAGAATGATAAATACGGACGTGAAGAGGCAACAGCAATGTTAGGAATCGCATACTTTGCCATCGGAGACCTGGAATTAGCCTACCAGACCTTTGAAGGTAGTTTTGAGGGCATGAGGAAGTCCGGCGACATTGACGAAATTGGCGGCATATTTATGCTGGCGGATATAAGGATAGCGCAAGGTCGTCTTTTTGATGCAATAAGTCTATATGAGCAGTCATTGGAGCTTGCACACGAGCAAGGGACTGTACCATCCGGAACGGCATATCTGTATTTGGGTCTGAGTAAACTTTATCGTGAGAAAGGCGATCCGATTGTAGCGAGACAGCATTTGCTGAGTAGTGAAGAGGCAAATAAAAACTCACCTTACCAGCTATGGCAGTATCGCTTCACCCTGGCACAAGCCCAAATAGAGGAAGATCAGGGAAATCTTGATGGCGCTCTCGAATTAATGAACAAGGCAGAAGAACTATACTATAGAAATATTGTGCCTGAAATACGTCCGTTAGCCGCATTGAAGACGAAAGTATGGATTAAACAAGACAAGTTGAACAAAGCCCTTGATTGGGCAAAGGTTCGAGGTCTGTCAATTGATGACGACCTTAGTTACCTGCATGAGTTTGAGCATATGATCCTGGCAAGGCTTCTTATAGCCCTGTATAGAAGTGAACGGGAGGATCGTTCATTTTTTGAGGCAATTGGACTACTGGAGCGCCTCCTAAAAGCAGCCGAAGAAGGTGAGCGGATGGGAAACGTGATTGAAATTTTGGTATTGCAAGCACTTACTCAGGAAGCCCATAATAACATCCCCCTTGGTCTTGTGCCATTGGAACGCGCCTTAAGTCTGGCAGAGCCACAAGGCTACGTCCGAATTTTTGTAGATGAAGGTAAACCGATGACTCAACTATTAGCTGAAGCATCTACTCAGGGGATTATGCCGGAATATATAGGTAAGTTGCTGGCTGTATTAAAAGCAGAGGAGCAGAGCATTAAACCGGACCAGGCAAATACTTCAGGTATTAAACCATAAATTGAGACAAGCTACCTGGATAGGTTTTGCAAGCTTGCAAGATGTATTGTGGTAACTAAATTGAAAATAAATTACACGCACATGAAAGCAATTATATATCAAAAATACGGCTCCCCCGATGTTCTTAAATTAAAAGAGGTTGATAAACCTATTCCCAAGGATGATGAAGTCTTGATAAAAGTATATGCAACAACAGTAAACAGAACTGATTCCGCAACAATTAGGGCAATACCATTTTTTGCAAGACTTGCAACAGGGTTGTTCAAACCAAAAAAACAAATCCCTGGAACCGAATTTGCCGGAAAAATTGAAGAAATTGGAAAAAACGTAACATCTATTAAAATCGGAGATAAAGTTTTCGGATTTGATGACCAGGGTTCAGAATCTCATGCCCAATACATGACAATATCAGAATACAAAGCGATTACAATACCAAAAAATATTACTTATGAGCAAGCAGCAGCAAGTACTGAAGGTGCACATTATGCGTATAATTTTATCAATAAAATAAATTTAAAAAGTGGGCAAAAAATTCTCGTTAATGGTGCAACTGGGGCTATTGGTTCTGCTGCAGTTCAACTTCTAAAATATTTTGATGCCGATGTAACAGCAGTGTGCAATACAAAAAATTTGGAATTAGTAAAATCACTGGGGGCTAATAAAGTTATTGATTATACAAAAGAAGATTTTACAAAGGAGGAAGATAAATATAATTACGTTTTTGATACAGTCGGGAAAAGTTCATTTTTTAAGTGTAAACATTTGTTATTATCAGGCGGGGTTTATATTTCATCAGACTTAGGCTATATGGCTCAAAATATATTCTTACCTATTATTACACCGATTATAAAATCAATGATTGGAAA
Organism: Bacteroidales bacterium; assembly: GCA_021107975.1. Classification (GTDB taxonomy): domain Bacteria; phylum Bacteroidota; class Bacteroidia; order Bacteroidales; family JAADJA01; genus JAADJA01. The sequence goes on from JAIORT010000667.1 coordinate 4,397, forward strand.
TAAAAAAACCATATTTCCGATGCCTACAGATGTTAGGGGAAGTGTAATTTTAGTAAAAAAACTAATTGAACAAGGGAAATTTAAAGCAGTTATAGATAGAAAATATCCACTGGAAAAAATTGTTGAAGCATACAAGTATGTTGAAAAAGGGCAAAAAACTGGAAATGTAGTTATTACTTTAGAACATAATAGCAAATTATGAAAGCAATTGTATTTACAAAATACGGATTACCTGATGTTCTTGAA
>JAIORT010000962.1 GCA_021107975.1 Bacteroidales bacterium
TCATAGTAAAATAATTTTTTAGTGTTATTTTCTTTTACCTTTTTTTCTGTTCGGGAAAATCATTTTATAATCCACATTAATATTACCTTTCGAAATATCCTGAAGTTTCCTTTTAAGAAGTATTTTCCTGATATTGCTAACACGGTCAACAAATAATATACCCTGTAAGTGGTCATATTCATGCAGAATAACACGAGCTTTTACACCATTATACCGCTCTTCATGAGGCATAAAATTCTCATCATAATATCGAATATAAATATTTGGTTTCCTGGGAACATCTTCACGGATATCAGGTATGCTTAAACAACCCTCATTAAACATCGTTTCCTTTCCTCCTTCTTCTATTATTTCAGGATTTATAAAAACCTTTTTAAACCCTTCTGCCTCCGGTACTTCTTTTGCATAAGGAGTTGTATCAACAATAAATAGTCTGATAGAAAGATTGACCTGTGGTGCTGCCAGTCCGACACCGTTGGTTACATACATTGTTTCAAACATATTGTCGATAAGCTCTTGCAAACCGGGATAATCCTTCTCAATCTCTTTTGCTGTTCTTCTTAAAACCGGATGACCATAAGCTGTAACAGGTAAAATCATAAATTTAATTTAATGTATTATATTTATTTCAAGACAAAAGTAAAAAGATAAAAGTTTAAAAGTTTAGTTTATTGTTCATGATTTCATTTTTTCAGAATCAAGGTACGATTGTAAAATTAAAACTGCACTTACTTTATCTATCAGGGCTTTATTCTGCCTGTCTTTTTTCTTTAAACCTGCTGAAACCATTGTTTGAACCGCAATTTTAGAAGTAAACCGTTCATCATATCTTTCAACCGGAATATCAGGAAATTCTTTTTTTAATTTTTTAACAAAAGGTTCAATAAATTTAGCTGAGTCCGAAATCGTGTTATTCATTTGCCTTGGCTCTCCAACAACAAAGCAATCTACTTTTTCAGTCTGTAAATAGTCTTTAAGAAACCGGATAACGTCTTTTGAGTGAACTGTTGTTAAGGCTGTGGCTATAATCCGGAGTTCATCCGTTACAGCCAGCCCAACTCTTTTCTGCCCATAATCAATTGCCAGTATCCTGCCCATTTGTAATTTTAAATGATTAAATTCAGCTTTTTAATAACTCAAAATTTTTTGCTAAATTATAAAGAAGTTTAAATACATAAAAAAAATATCTAATTTTGATTCGATTAAATCGTAAATATAAGGGTATAATGGAAATAGAGTATCAAGGGTAAATTCTATTTAAAAAATATGTTAGAGAACCTAAAACATAATATTGAAAAGGCATGGGATGATACGTACCTGTTAAAATTCAGAGAAATTCAGAAGTCGGTAAGGCATGTTATTAAGTTGCTGGATAAAGGCACAATCAGAGTTGCTGAACCGGACGGAGGCGAATGGAAAGTGAATGAATGGGTGAAAAAAGCAGTAATAATGTATTTCCCTATTCAAAAAATGGAAACCACTGAAGTGGGAATTTTTGAGTTTCATGATAAGATAGGTCTAAAAAAACATTATAAAGAACTCGGAGTTCGGGTTGTGCCACATGCTATTGCCCGCTACGGTTCTTATGTCGCAAAGGGAGTAATTATGATGCCTTCATATATTAATATCGGGGCGTATGTTGATAGCGGGACAATGGTGGATACCTGGGCAACAGTTGGTTCATGCGCACAGATAGGAAAAAATGTACACTTAAGCGGTGGCGTTGGTATTGGAGGGGTTTTGGAACCTGTGCAGGCAGCTCCTGTTATTATTGAAGACGGTTGCTTTATCGGTTCGAGAAGTATTGTTGTGGAAGGGGCGAGAGTTGAAAAAGAAGCTGTCCTCGGAGCAAATGTGGTAATTACCAAATCCACAAGAATAATAGATGTTACCGGAGATAAGCCTGTTGAAATTAAAGGCAGGATACCGGCACGGTCGGTTGTAATACCGGGTTCATACACAAAAAAATTCACTGCCGGAGAGTATAATGTTTCATGCGCTTTGATAATAGGTAAAAGGAAAGCTTCCACCGACTTAAAAACTTCGTTGAATGATGCATTGAGAGATTATGATGTGGCGGTTTGAGATTTTGATTATTAACTTTAACTTTATCCCGAAATTTCGGGATTAGGCATTTTTTATTATTGATTATTCTTTGAATAAATTCCTCATCATACAAACCGCTTCTATTGGCGATGTAATACTCGCCACTCCTGTTATTGAAAAGCTTCACCACCATTTCCCGGAAGCTAAAATTGATTTCCTGCTGAAAAAAGGCAATGAAAGCCTTTTCGACTCCCATCCTTTTATTCACCAGGTGCTGATATGGGACAAGTCTTCCGACAAATACAAAAATTTTTGGGGATTAATAAATTACATCAGAGATAAAAAATATGACTGCGTTGTCAATGTTCAGCGATTTGCGTCAAGCGGACTGATGACGGTTTATTCAGGTGCAAAGCTTAAAATTGGTTTCAATAAAAATCCTTTTTCCTTTCTATTCAATAAAAGAGTTAAACATACTATACGAAAAGGAAACAGGCACGAAACCGAACGAAACCTTGACTTAGTCAGAACCATAACTGATGATACTGCATTTCCGGTGAAATTGTATCCTTCGCAGCGCGATTATGCAAAAATGTCGCAATACAAAACCGTTAAATACATAAGCATTTCGCCGGCTTCGTTATGGTTTACCAAACAATATCCGAAAGAAAAGTGGATTGAATTTATAAATGAAATTGATAAAGAATTAAGAATTTATTTTTTAGGTTCGAAAAATGATTACGAAATTTGCGAGGAGATTATCAAAATTTCAAGGCATACAAATTCGTTAAACCTTTCGGGAAAGTTAAGTTTTTTAGAATCGGCAGCGCTGATGAAGGACGCTAAAATGAATTATATGAATGATTCGGCGCCCATGCACTTAGCCTCGGCAGTAAATGCACGTGTTACGGCAATATATTGTTCAACAGTGCCGTCGTTTGGCTTCGGACCTTTATCGGACGATTCGGTTGTAGTGGAAACAAATGAAAAACTTGACTGCAAACCCTGCGGATTACACGGATTAAAAAAATGTCCGGAAAAACATTTTAAGTGTGCATTAACGATTAATACAAGTGATTTGTTAGAGAGATTGTAACTTATGGAAGAAGATATACAAAAAGCCGTTAAAGTCCTGAAGGCAGGTGGAACAATACTTTACCCAACCGACACGATATGGGGTATCGGATGCGATGCCACAAATAACAGAGCTATACAGAAGATTTATAAAATTAAGGAACGGTCGAAAAAAGCCAGTTTTATCATCCTTCTGGAAAAAGAAAGTAAAATTACGGATTACGTTGAAAAAGTGCCGGATATATTGTGGGATTTACTTAAAAGTATCGATACTCCAATCACTGTTATTTATCCAAAGGCTAAAAATCTAACAAAAAATGTTATCGCACCGGATGGCAGTATCGGGATACGTGTTGTAAAAGACGAATTTTGCAGACGAATGATAAGTAAGCTCAACAAACCCGTTGTATCGACATCAGCAAATTTTTCAGGTGAAACAAGTCCGTTGGTTTTTAAAGATATTTCAGAAGAAATAAAAAACAAGGTTGATTACATCGTTAAAACAAATCGTAATAAACTTAATAAAATAAAAGCTTCAACCATTATCAGGATAAAACTTAGCGGAGAGTTTGAGGTTTTGAGACAATAATATTTTTTATGATTAAAGCAGGATTTATTCAATTCAGACCTATTCTGGGAGATCAGGATGAGAACATTAAAAGTTTGGGGGAATTATTCATGCAGGCACAGGATGCAGATTTGATTGTTATTCCCGAACTTGCTAATTCAGGATATAATTTTGAATCGAAGGAGCAAGCCTTTGAACTGGCAGAAGAAATAGGGAACAGTAAATTTGTAGAATTCCTAACAGAAGAAGCTCAAAAAAATAAACTTCATATTGTTTCGGGAATTAATGAAAAGGAAGCCGGTAAAATTTATAATACTTCGGTATTGGTGGGACCACAAGGTTATATTGGTAAATACCGGAAGATACACCTTTTTATGAATGAGAAGGATTTTTTTGAAAGGGGAAATCTCGGTTTGCCTGTTTTTGATCTTGGCTTTTGCAAGATAGGGATGTTGATTTGCTTTGATTGGATTTTCCCTGAAGTATGGCGCATACTTGCACTGAAAGGAGCGGATGTAATCTGTCATCCTTCCAATTTAGTGCTGCCTTATGCCCAGCAAGCTGTTCCGGTGCACGGGATGATCAACAGGACATTTAATATTACAGCCAACCGCTTTGGAACGGAGAGAGACATAACATTTAGCGGAAAATCCATTATTTCCGATCCTTCGGGTAAAACTCTGAAAATGGCATCATCCGATAAAGATGAAGTGATGATAGCTGATATTGATCTGTTATTGGCAAGGGATAAAATGGTTACAACACGAAATCATATTATGAAAGACAGGATGCCTTCGGAGTATGGAGAATTGATATACTGAAACGCATAAACTTTGCAATTTTCTAATAATCTAACTGCATGGTTTTAAGTAAACTACAATTAAAGAAATTTGCATTCCCGTTTTCATACAGTTTAAAATAAGGAATATAAGATAGCTGACGATCTAGT
>JAIORT010000303.1 GCA_021107975.1 Bacteroidales bacterium
AATATCAAAAATGAAAAAACTTATACTGGTTTTCCTGATATGTGTAAACCAGATTTTTCTATTCGCTGATGTAGTAAAAATTGATAGCCTCGAAAACAAATTAGAAATCACATTAGGAAAAGAAAAAGTTGACATTCTAAATGAATTATCAAAACTATACATTAATAAATCTACTGACAAATCTCTGGAATATTGTAAAAACGCTTATGAACTGGCAAAAAGTCTAAAATACAAAGAGGGCGAAGCGCTATCAATATTTAATCTTGGAAAAACGTACAGGTTTTTGGATGAATATGATAAAGCATTAGAACATTTTTATAAAGCATTGCCGTTATTTGAAAGTCTCGATGATAAAGAAATGATATCTAAAACTTTAAATGATATCGGACTTTCATATTATGTAATGGGAAATTACATGCTTGCCCTGGAAAATAATAATAAGGCTTTAGATATTTCTGAGGAGTTAAACGATAGCTTAGGTATTTCAAGAGCATATAACAATCTCGGATTGTGCTATTGGAAAATGGGCGAACTTGATGTTGCATTAGATTATTATTTCAAATCGTTAGACTTTGAGGAAAAAACCAACCATAATACATTTAATAATATCAGTATTATTTATGGTATGATGGAAAACTTTGACAAATCGTTAGAGTATCAAAAAAGGGCATTAAAAATCAGGGAAGAACTTGGAAACAAGGATGCAATTATCGGTTCGTTAAACAACTTAGGAATTATTTACGACAAATTAAATAAGCCCGAAAAAGCATTAGAATATCTTTTAGAATCAGTAAAAATTTCCGAAGAAATCGGTAAAAAAGCAGGGCTCGGCAGAGCGTTAAACAATATCGGTTCTTTATATGAGAACGAACTTAATGAACCTGAAAAAGCATTGGAATACTATTTAAAATCTTTGCAGATAAATAAAAAAACGAATGAAAGTTATCAAATAGCCATCACCTTAATAAATATTGGTTGTGTTGAAACGAAATTGAAAAAGTATAAAACAGCATTAATTATACTTAAACAGGGACTAAATAAAGCTAAAGAAATACACGCAAAGGATTTAATAAAAAATGCTTATTCCTCTCTTTCCGATTATTATTATAGCACAGGGAATTATAAAAAAGCCCTTGAGTATTTCCAATCTTATATTGCTGTAAAAGATTCAATCTTCAGTAAAGAATCAAATGACAGAATTGCCGAAATGCAGGTGAAATACGAAACAGAGAAAAAGGAAAAAGAAAACGAGATTTATAAACTGCAAATTGAAAAAGACAAATTACAAAAAACCCGCCTGTACTTTGGGCTGAGCATCATTTTAATTTTAGGGGTTTTTGTTTTTTACCGTTTTATTTTAAAAACCAAAGTTAACAAGAAATTAAAAAAAGAAATAACAGAACGAAAAAAAATTGAAAACGAACTGGAATTAATAGTAGCAGACAGAACAGGAGAACTTAAAAAAGAAATCACTGAACGTATGCAAGCCGCTGAAGCATTGAAGAAAAACGAAGAAAAATATCGCTTACTCGCAGACAATTCAATAGATGTGATTTGGCAAATGGATTTGAAATTATTTTTTACTTATGTCAGTCCATCGGTAAAAAACATTATGGGATACACTGCTGAAGAGTGGATTGGAAGCAGGTTGTCTCAGTATGCCACAAGAAAAGAGTTTTTTAAAATGGCAAGGGAGGCATTATACGCAATTAAAAATTATAAGACTTATAAGTATGTCATCCTTGAAGCGATATTGCTAAAAAAAGATGCAACTGAAATTCCTGTTGAAATTAACACAAAATTACTTTTAAATAAAAAAGGCTTTCCAATTGGAATTCAAGGTACTACCCGCGACATAACCGAACGCAAAAAAGCAGAAGAAGAATTAGAAAAATACCGCGAACATCTCGAAGAACTCATTAAAGAACGAACCAAAGAACTGGAAGAAAAAAATAAAAAATTGGAAAAATTTAATAAACTTTTTGTGGGAAGGGAGTTCAGGATAAAAGAATTAAGAGATAAGATAAAAGAACTTGAAAAAAATAAATGACCATGAAATATAAAATTACTGAGCTTATTGACCTGAAAAAAATTCAGGTTGTTATTGAAAATTTCTGTAAAGCCAGTGGAATTGCATCAGCAATAATTGACCTCGATGGAAAAATAATAATACATTCAAAATGGCAGAAAATATGTACGGATTTTTTTAGGGTAAATCCTCAAACCCTCAGCAAATGTATTGAAAGCGATACTATGCTTGCAAATAAATTACTTGAAGGTCAAAAATATGTGATTTATAAATGCCGGAATGGACTGGTAGATGCTGCAGTTCCTATTGTAATTGGAGGAGAGCATCTGGCAAATTTTTTTATCGGACAGATCTTATTTAACCCGCCGGATATAGATTTTTTTCAAAAGCAGGCTCAAAAGTATGGCTTTGATCAAGCGTCATATCTCAAAGCGCTTTCTGAAGTTCCTGTTCTGTCGGAAGACCGTTTCAGGTCAATGCTGGACTTTATTTCCGGGTTTGTAGAATTATTAGGTGAAATGGGATTACAACAAATCAGACAATCTGAAGCCACTGTAGCGCTTAAGGAGAGCGAGGAAAAACTTTCACAAATAGTTGAGGGAAGTTCAACACCTGTATTTGTTATTGACAAAAACCATACTGTAACACACTGGAACAAGGCTTGTGAGAACCTTACGGGTGTTTCTGCCAAAAAAATAACAGGCACTAAAAAGCACTGGACAGCTTTCTACTCTACCGAGAGACCTCTGTTAGCTGATTTAATATTAAATAATCCGACAGAGGAAGAAATAGACAAATATTATTTTAATAAATCTCAAAAATCCAATCTTATTAATGGGGCTTATGAGGCAGAAGATTTCTTCCCCTGTTTTGGTGATAAATGGCTTTTCTTTACTGCCGCGCCATTAAGAGATAATCAGGGAAATGTTGTTGGCGCTATAGAAACATTGCGTGACATAACCGAACGCAAGCAGGCAGAAGATATGCTTAGTTCATCAGAGACGTTATATCGTTCAACAATTGACTCAATGGATGAACATATTAACGTAATTGATCCTGATTTTCGAATTCTGCTCTTCAACGCACCTATCACAAGGTGGTGTAAGGAGTTAGGCATTAATTCGGATGACATAATAGGTCGAAGCTTATTTGAGGCACTCCCCTTTCTTGATGAAAAGAAAATTCGGGATGAATGTACTCAGGTACTTGAAACCCAAAAACCTGTCATTACTCAGGAAACCACTAAATTTGGAGAAAAAGAGATAATAACAGAAACGCGAAAAATACCTGTAATTAAAAATAGGAAAGTTACTCAAATAGTTACCATAATCACCGACATCACCGAACGCAAACTGGCTGAAGAAAAATTATCAGAGAGCGAGAAACAATATAAGCATTTATTTAGTATGGTAAGGTTAATGTGCGACAATCTGCCGGACCTAATATGGACAAAAGATTTAGAGAATAAATTTATTTTCGCAAATATAGCTTGTTGTGAAAAATTACTGAATGCCAAAGATATTGACGAGCCAATTGGAAAAACGGATATATTTTTTGCAGAAAGAGAAAAAAAATCACATCCCGATAATCCTGACTATCATACATTTGGAGAAACATGTTCGGGTTCGGATTCAGTTGTTTTAAAAACAAAAAAAGCACATAGAAGCGATGAGTCAGGAAATATTAAAGGTAAATTTGTCTTCCTTGATGTTTATAAAGCACCTTTTAAGGATGAAAAAGGTAATCTGATTGGAACAGTCGGCTGTGCAAGAGATGTAACGAAAGAGAGAAAGCTGGAAAAGGATCGAAAACAGGCTGAGGAAGAACTAAAAATACATCGCGAACATCTTGAGGAACTTGTAAAAGAACGAACAAAAAGAATTGAAGATTCACAGCAAGCCCTGTCTTATCTTATCGAAGATGCTAATGAGGCTCGTACTGAACTTGACGTTATAAATAGTAAACTCAATACTGCCAATAAAGAACTGGAATCATTTTCTTATTCGGTATCGCACGACCTGAGAGCTCCGCTTCGTTCTATTGACGGTTTTTCAAAAATACTACTGGAAGATTATCATGATGTTTTAGAAAAACAGGGAAAACATTACCTTCAACGGGTTAGATTCGGTACACAAAAAATGGGGCAACTGATTGATGACCTTTTAAACCTGTCACGCATCGGAAGGCAACCTTTAAACAAAAAAACTACAAACTTGAAAACTATTGCTAACGAAGTTTATCAATTACTGGAACCTGAAAGAAAAAACAGAAAAGTGAAATTTACAGTTCATGATTGCCCGGAAACTCTTGCTGACCCTAATCTTATGCAAAATGTTTTTTTGAACCTACTTTCTAATGCTTTAAAATTTACAAAAAATAAACCGATAACTGAAATTGAGTTTGGTTATATAGAAAAAGATAATAAAGCAATATTTATTATTAAAGACAATGGTGTGGGCTTTGACATGAAATTTGCCAATAAACTGTTTTCACCGTTTCAACGGCTTCATAGCAATGAAGAATTTGAAGGCTCTGGAATCGGTTTGGCAATAGTTCAACGGATTATTAATAAGCATGGCGGAAAGATATGGGTGGAATCAGAGCCTG
>JAIORT010000500.1 GCA_021107975.1 Bacteroidales bacterium
CACTAATTATTTACCGGAATTTTTTTATAATCCCGGAATTTGTAAATATTCCAGTATAAGTTCTGAAATCCGCCTGGGTCATTATGATCAAAAATATACTGTGTTTGCATTAGTCTTATTGAATAAATGTCAAGACAATTTTCAAAATCTTTTCCTAAATAAAATAGTGCATTTAGAAAATACCATGCAATGTCAAAACCGTCGTAAGCATATTTGTTTACCGAAGGTTCTGTTTTATAACGGATTCTGTAATCAGCAATCCAATTCTTAACATTTATATCCTGGTAGTTAATAAGGGTTGATGTAAAGCAATGAAAATTAAGATTTAACAACTGCTCTGTTTCCAAATTATCATATTTGTCCCATTCAGGTATTCCGAAAAGTGTAATGTTATGATCTTCGCTTAACTTGTTCAGTTTTGAAAGTACTTCCTGAGAAAAAGCTTTATCCTCAGAAATTGCTATTACTATATTATTCCTGATTTGTGAAAGATTAGCCTGTAAACCCGCGACACTATCCGTGACGTAGATCACTTCTTTAACCGTATTACTGAGATAAGTGCTGTCAGCCGGATTGTTAGAAATCATAGTACTGTCAATTATCATATTTTCGGTGTAAAGATTGCCTTCTGTTATTTTGGATGCAAAAACATCAATAATTTCTTTATTCGGAATATAAATTCTTAATTTACGTTTGCTGTTCAGGTAGTTTCTGATAAATGAAACCGTTGCCTGGTATTTATAATAATTATTTCGGACAATGACCACATTGCTTTCAGGGTATTTAGCTATTAACAGCGATACAAGTTGGTCTGTCTGGCTGTTTGTGGCGGGTTTTACTTTAAAAACAAAAGGATTGCCAAAAATGATCTCTTCCCTTGTGGATAATGGATTTACAATTTTTATTTTATATGTTGTGGCGAAAGCAGCCGCTTTTTTAAAATTTTTGCCGTAAAAAGGGCCGATGATTAAATCCATGCTGCTCAATTCAGATGACTGAAGTGCTTTTTCTATTTTTGCGGGAGAATTGTCAACGTCGTAAATAAAAAGGTTCAGGTTCATCCCTGCTTTCTTTAAAGAATCAACAGCCATTAAGAAACCTTCATAAAACTGAATAAATTGAAAGGATGAAAATTTTGACTGATCCGGCAAATCGGCTTCATCTGAAATATCAAGACTGTCAAGTTCTTCAAGGAATAAAGGGATCATTAATGCAACATTGTACAAGTTTTTTTTGTTTAGTTCGGTGTTTCCGCAAGGATAACCAATTTCAGCCGGTACAGGTAATTCTATTTGAATGGTATCTGATAAAAATTCTTCAGGTATTTCAACAGGAATTTTAATTGTTTGACCCTTTGCTACTTTTTTCGATAAATCCGGATTTAATGATACAACTTTTTCATAACTGACATCATATTTTTTAGCAATTTTTTGCAGTTTGTCATTTTTGTCGGTTTTGTGAATGATATAATTTTCTTCCGGTTTGATATTAGGAATATTAATTACCTGACCTGTTTTTATATCTTTTGTTAAACCGGGATTGTGTTTTTTAATTAAATCAATACTTACTGCATAATTTTTAGCAATCCGGTATAATGTTTCTCTAGGCTTGACTATATGTTCGGTAAAGTTTTTTTCTTTCGTTTTACCAGGTTTTCCGGCTGTTGTACCTGATTCATTATTTTGGTTCGGAATATTAATGATTTCCCCGTGTTTAAGAATATCAGAAAGTTCGGGATTGGCGTTCCTTATTTCTCCGATAGTTACATTATATTTTTTTGCAATTCCATAAAGTGTTTCGCCTTTTTTAATAAAATGAGTAACCGTTTTACCTTCCCATTCAATACTTTGCTGTGTCTGGTCTTTCTTTTTTACAGGAATTTTAAGAGTCTGACCCTCTTTTGGGTACTCTCCCAACTCAGGATTCAAATTCCTGATTTCATCTATCTCAACACCATATTTTCGTGAAATTCCGTAAAGAGTTTCTTTCTTTTTTATAATATGATAGAAAAAATTGTATTTGGATTTATCAGTAATTACTGGTTTCCCTTTTTTCTTAGTATAGGGAATCTTCAAAATTTGCCCCGGCTTGATTCCTGATTGAGAATCGGGATTATGAGTAAAAATATCATTAACGGTAACACCATAAGCTTTGGCAATGTTAAATAAGGTTTGCCCTTCTTTAACAAAATGCAGATAATAATCAGTGCCGTTGATGTTTTCAACAATTTCCGATTTCTTAACGATAATTTCGGTTTGCGAGAAGACATTTGCAGCGAAAAGCAAATGAAAAATAAATATTAGAAAAAATAGTTGCTTCATTTAAAATAAAAAAATTAAGTATTGTTATATTTTCAGTTGATTATATTTAGTGGGTTTTTGTGTCTTTGTGTTTTAGTGGCAAAAATACTACAGCCACAAAAACACTAATACACTAAATATCACAAAAACAAATTCTAAAATCAAACCCTGAACTCGAAACTATCTTCTTATTCCCATTCAATAGTAGCCGGCGGTTTCGAACTTATGTCGTAAACCACCCTGTTTACACCTTTAACTTTATTAATTATCTCATTTGAAATTTTTGCAAGAAACTCATAAGGCAGTTGTGACCAGTCGGCAGTCATACCATCAGTTGAACCAACGGCTCTTAATACGATGGTATTTTCATACGTTCTTTCGTCGCCCATTACACCGACCGATTGTACCGGAAGCAGGATTGTACACGCCTGCCATACATTGTCATATAATCCGGCTTTTTTCAATCCCTCAATATAAATATAATCCGCTTCCTGCAAAATTCTAACTTTATCTTCTGTAATATCTCCTAATATCCTTATACCCAAACCCGGACCCGGAAAAGGATGCCTGTTTAAAATATTAGGGTCCATTTTTAATGAATTACCAATTTTTCGAACTTCATCCTTGAATAACGTATTTAATGGCTCAACTATTTTAAGCTTCATAAAATCGGGTAAGCCGCCAACATTATGATGAGATTTAATAGTTGCGGATGGACCTTTTACCGACTTTGATTCGATAACATCAGGATAAATTGTTCCCTGTGCCAGCCATTTAATACCGATATGCCGGGATGCTTCCTCATCGAAAACTTCAATAAATGTATTTCCGATAGCTTTGCGTTTTTTCTCAGGTTCGGTAATTCCTTTAAGTGCTTTATAAAACCGATCTTTTGCATCCACTCCTGTTATATTCAACCCTATATGTTTGTATGAGTCGAGGACGGTTTCAAATTCGTGTTTTCGTAAAAGTCCGTTGTCAACGAAAATACAATGCAGGTTTTTACCAATGGCTTTATCGAGAAGTACAGCAGTAACCGACGAATCAACCCCGCCTGATAAACCAAGCATAACCTTGTCGTTCCCAAGTTTTGCTTTTAGCTCATTAACGGTGGTTTCAATAAAAGATTCCGGTGTCCATGATTGTGAGCAGCCACAAATATCTATGACAAAGTTCTTAAGAAGTTTCATTCCTTCGGTTGTATGGTAAACTTCGGGGTGGAACTGAATACCGTAAGTTGGTTCACCTTCAATTTTAAAACCTGCAATATTTACATCATCTGTGCTCGCAATAATTTTAAAGTTTTCAGGTATTTGAAGTATTGTATCCCCGTGCGACATCCATACCTGGCAACCGGCAGTCATTCCTTTCATCAATTCATTCGAATGGTCAATATAAGATAAGTTTGCCCTGCCATATTCCCTGATTTTTGACGGCATAACTTCGCCTCCGGATTCTTTAGCCAGAAACTGTGCACCGTAACATATACCGAGAATAGGAATTTTTGATTTTATTTCAGATAAATCAGGAACAGGCGCTTGTTTATCCTTAGATGAAAACGGGCTTCCCGATAGAATGACACCTTTGATACGACTGTTAATTTTTGGGAAAGAATTATAAGGATGAATTTCGCAATAAACATTTAGCTCCCTGACTCTGCGGGCTATTAGCTGGGTGTATTGTGAACCGAAATCAAGGATTAGGATTGTTTCCTGCATTGTTATAGATAAAAGGTTAAATGTTATAAGTTTTTTTATGGGTGCAAAATTAGGGAAATTTGTGAAAATTGGTTGAAATAAATTGTAATGGGGTTTATGGAGGTGAGATGAAATAAAGGTAAGGTGCTTATTGCAAATAAATTTTTTTATTCATTATGTTTTTTCAATACGGTTCAGACAACTTTTTTCAATTTTAAAATGTCCTATCTTGGTATAAGGTTACCAAAGAAATATAAAAACATAAATAATTATGAAAAAAATATTATTACTTATTTCATCTGTTCTGCTGATTACGTTTAATGGTTTTAATAAAGATATAAATCTTAGCAACGCAGAAAAAGTTGCATCGAACTTCTATTTTTTAAAATGCGGGCAGAATGATATCAAAGCAAATTATAATGAGTTATTAATACTTGATCAAATAGTTTATGGCGATATTAACAAGCCGGATTTTTATGCAATTACATTTGAACCGGGTGGATTTGTGATTGTATCAGGTGTTGATGAACTTTATCCGATTATCGGATATTCAATACAAAATGAATTTGACAAAGATAATCAACCCGAACATTACAAAAGTTTCCTGCAAAGTTATTCCGA
>JAIORT010000430.1 GCA_021107975.1 Bacteroidales bacterium
TTAAAATTCTGCGCTTTGCGGTGCTCTTGGAAAGGGTATCACATCCCTGATATTTCCCATACCTGTAATAAATTGCATCATTCTTTCAAAACCCAGTCCGAAACCGCTATGCGGAACAGTACCGAATTTTCTTGTTTCAAGGTACCACCACATTTCTTTCTCCGGCACGTTCATTTCACGCATTCGTTTTAAAAGCCGGTTATAATTTTCCTCTCTTTGCGAACCACCTATTATCTCTCCGATTTGTGGAAAAAGAACATCCATTGCTCTCACAGTTTTGTTGTCATCATTCACCTTCATATAAAATGCTTTGATATCCTTAGGGTAGTCGGTTACCATTACCGGCTTTTTATAATGTTTTTCCACAAGGTATCTTTCATGTTCCGATTGCAGGTCGGCTCCCCATTCTTCTATCAGGAACCGGAATTTTTTCTTTTTATTTGGTTTTGAGTTTTTCAGAATATCAATAACTTCGGTATAAGTAGTCCGCTCAAAATCGTTATTTAGAACAAACAGGAGTTTTTCTTTTAATTCCATTGGCGAACGCTCTTCCTGTTTTTTAGTTTTTTCTTCATCTAATAAGCGTTTGCTCAGAAACGCCAGGTCATCAGGGCAATTATCTATGGCGTATTTAATCAGGTATTTGAGCATTTCTTCTGCCAAATCCATATCATCGTTAATATCGTAAAAAGCCATTTCGGGTTCAATCATCCAGAATTCAGCAAGATGCCTTGAAGTATTTGAATTTTCCGCCCTGAATGTTGGTCCGAAAGTATATACATCCGACAATCCTAATGCAGCAAGCTCAGCCTCTAATTGTCCCGAGACAGTCAGATTGGTTTCCTTGCCAAAAAAATCTTCTTTAAAATTAACGGTACCATCTTCATTAAGCGGTGGATTTATAAGATCAAGTACGGTAACCCTGAACATTTCTCCGGCGCCTTCGGCATCAGTTCCGGTGATTATAGGGCTATGAATATTGCAAAAACCTTTATCATTAAAAAATTTATGAATAGCAAAAATCATTGCATGTCTAACCCTTGTGATAGCTCCGAATGTGTTTGTCCTGAACCGTAAATGTGCTTTCTCACGAAGAAACTCTAAAGAATGTTTTTTAGGCTGTAAAGGATATTCATCAGGGTCAGCCTCGCCTAAAACCTCAATAGCTTTTGCATTTATCTCCACTTTTTGTCCGCTACCGGGAGATTCTATCAATTCTCCCGTAATTGAAACGGAAGCCCCGGTGCTGATATTCCGGATGTCTTCTTCTTTAATAACATTCAGGTCAACAACTATTTGTATATTATGAATAGTTGACCCATCATTTAATGTAATAAATGCAACATTTTTACTGCCGCGTTTGGTTCTTACCCATCCTTTTACGTTTACGGTTTTTCCGTATTCACCGGAATTAATCAGATCGATGATTTTTGTCCTCTTTAACTTATCCATTAATTTTAACTTTAATATTGATTTTGCAAAATTATGTACTTTTTTCATTTTAGTCATTTAAAATTTCAGTCATTCACTGTTTTAAGTAATTTTGCACCGGATAATGAGTATCAATCTCGACATATTACCTTTGAAAGAATGGCTTGATATTAAGGAATTTCCTTTAGTCATCAGCGGTCCGTGCAGTGCTGAATCGGAAGAGCAAGTGCTTATTACAGCAAGGAAAATTTCTAAGATACCAAATGTTAAGATATTCAGAGCCGGAATTTGGAAACCGAGAACTCGTCCCGGATTGTTCGAAGGTGTTGGAATTAAAGGGCTTCAATGGCTTAAGAAGGTGAAAAAAGAAACCGGTTTGCTTACTGCCGTTGAAGTTGCCCTTCCCGAACATGTTGATATTGCATTGAATAACAATGTTGATATTTTATGGATTGGCGCCAGAACTGTTGTTAATCCATTTTCTTTGCAAGACCTGGCGAGCGTTTTAAAGGGTGTTGACATTCCTGTAATGATAAAAAATCCCGTTAATCCTGATCTGAATTTATGGATCGGAGCGCTTGAACGTATCAATTTATCAGGCATCAAAAGGCTGGTTGCCATACACCGCGGCTTTTACTTTTTTGATAAAACCCCATACCGTAATGCCCCTATGTGGGAAATACCTATCGAACTAAAAAGATTAATACCCAATCTTCCTGTGATATGCGATCCAAGCCATATATGCGGAAAACAAAATTTACTCCTTGAAATTTCTCAAAAAGCTCTCGACTTAGAAATGAACGGGCTGATGATTGAATCGCATTACGATCCGGATAATGCGCTTACCGACCCCCAGCAGCAAATTACACCTGAAAACTTGTCCCGGTTGATTTCATCTCTTATAATCAGAAAAGAAAAGGGGAATATTGATTTTGAGAGCAAGCTTGAAGAATTGAGAACCGAAATTGATAAAATAGATGCTGAACTTATTAATATTTTGTCGCGTCGTATGGGTCTGATTGATGAAATAGGGAAATATAAAAGAGACCACAACATTACTATTCTCCAGTTAAAACGATGGAGCCAAATCGTTCAGGACAGGTTGAAAACAGGATTGGATTCGGGGCTGAAAAAAGAATTCCTGCAAAAGCTTCTAAAAATAGTACATATCGAATCAATTCAGCGTCAGACTGAAATTTACAGTAAAAAAAATAATCATAATGAATCACAGAAATAATTTGTAAATTATTTAAATCAGAAAATTATTTTGTTTTTGAGTTTGATATATTAAATCAATTTGTATTTTTGGCAGATAAAACTTAATTATTATGGTCTTAAATTTTATTATTTCATTGCTTTTGGGTCCGTTAATTGCCGGACTGATAATTGCCATTGTATGGACTAAACGCGACAAAAACCGGTATCCCGGGCTTATTTCCTGTTTTATTTGGGGTATGTTAAGTATTACAATCTTTTTGTTGTTTCAATACATAGCAAGGCAATTTGGTTTAGATGTTTTCGGGAATATTCGAAGAATTATTTTTTATTCTTTTGTCGTAATGGGGCTTGGTTCCGAATTAGGTAAGTATCTAATATTAAGATATTATGCTTTTTCTAAAAATAGTTTCAATGGTCCGCTCGACGGTATTGTTTACAGCGCTATGATCTCTATGGGCTTTGCTTTTATGGGCAATATCCTGTACGCGGTTTTACCATATTACCCTGACATTGATTTTTTATATGCCATTACGGTTGTTTTTGCAAATCTTTTCTTTGCAGTTATTCTTGGTTTTTTTGTCGGATTGGCAAAATCACGTGAAAACAAATTCGTTGATTCAATGACGGCATTATTTGCCGCCTCGTTTTTTCATGCCCTATACAGTTTTTGTTTTATTTCGGAGGATAACCGGTTATTGGTCTTCCTTAGTATCGGTGCCTTTGTAATAGTATTATTGCTTTATTATAAAGCCTTTGAACTTAATGAAGAATATAAACGAACAAAAAATCAGTAAGCGCCTATAAGCATTTATACATTTTGCCTGGTAGGCTTTTTATAACTCCTTCAAATTCGAGATTTAAAAGTATTGAGGCTATTTTGCTTGAGGAAAATTTTGACTCAAGGACGATATAGTCGATACTTGTTTCTTCATTCTCTTTCAGGATATTTACAATAAGCTCCTCTTCCGCAGATAATTCAACAAATAATTTCTGTTGTTTGGATGTTTTTTCGGTTATTGATTCCCACAGCATTATATATTTAACATCCTTAGCCGATTGTATCAATGCTGCTTTGTTTGTTTTAATAAGGAAGTTACACCCTTCTGAATAGTAGCTATTAATTTTGCCGGGTACGGCAAATACATCCCTGTTATATGAATTGGCAATATTTGCCGTGATTAAAGCTCCACCTTTCATAGCGGATTCAATAACAATAAGTGCATCAGCAATGCCTGCGATAATCCTGTTACGTTTCGGGAAGTTCTCCCTGTCAGGGTTGCTCTTATTAATAAAATCGGTTAACAATCCGCCATTTTCTATCATTTTTTCAGCTAATTTCTTGTTTGCAGAGGGATAGATGCGATCAAGACCATGGCCTAAAATCCCAACGGTTTTCAGGTTGTTTTTCAAAGCAGCTTTATGAGCATTTGTATCAATGCCATAGGCTAATCCGCTAACCACCAAAATATTCAGATCGGATAAACCTTCAATAATTTCATTACAGGCTTCCTTTCCATACTCAGAAGCTCTCCTTGTACCGACTATACTTATTACCCTTGGCATATTCAGGTCGGCATTCCCTTTATAATAAAGCATTACAGGGCTGTCAATACAATGCTTCAGCCGTTGGGGGTAATCCTTATCGAGAAAAAATAATGGAGTTATTTTATATTTATTTATGAATTCAATTTCTTCTTCAGCTCTTTTAAGAACCTTTTGCGAAATAATTGAATTTACAGACGATTCGCCAATGCCCGGGATTTTTATCAGGTTTCTTTTCTTTTCCTTAAAAATGGCTTCAGCGCTGCCACAATACGCGATCAACTTTTTACCGTTGATGTCGCCAATTCCCGGTATTAATGTTATTCCTATATTATAAATTAAACCCGTAGAAAAGTGATTTGGATTTTTTTTCAAACTATCAAACTGATTATTATCCATATAAATTCGATTTCAACGGGTT
>JAIORT010000392.1 GCA_021107975.1 Bacteroidales bacterium
ATTTTATAAGATGTAGTACAATATTAATGACAATCGTAAAAATTAAAAAGTTGCGTTGAATTGTTATTTTCTATAAACCGTTAAGAGGTTTGTTGGGAGGTTTGCGGGAAAATAAAAATCATTTATTACCGTTTAGATAATTATTCGATCATTAATATTAATTAACAGCCTATAAACAGATCTACTTTAGTTTAATCTAAAAAAACAAAAAAATGAGATCTGTTATTCAATTAAGTTTATTAGCTCTGGTTGTGTTGTTTGCCATATCTTGCAAAAAAGATGAGAAAAACAACAACAATGGTAATACTAAGGTTCAGTGCCGGCTGACTGGGTTATATGCCGATGATGCTTTCGCAAAATTATTGTATAATTCAGATGGATTGGTTTCTAAAATGGAATTGTATGAAAATGAAAAGTATTGCATGGATGAATATTTTTTATTTTATTATGATTCAGAGAACAGGATGATTAAAGCAGAGTATTACGATGAGGATGGTTTGTACTCCTACGATTCATTAACATATCAGGGATCAACAATGGCTTACGATACTTATGATTATAATACCGGTGGATGGAATCATTGGGCGCATGATATATTTGAGTTTAATGCAGATGGATTAGTGGAGAAAATTACAAGTTACAAAATAGATTCAATTGGAAACTGGACAATTATCAGGAATTTTGATTTGTTCGAGTGGGGAAACGATAAACTTATAAGAGATGAATATTGGGATGATGATAAAATAAGTAATTCAAACAATAAGAAAAAAAGTAAATTGAGACAAATGATATTTGCATTACAGGATTTTCCTTTTGTACATTTTTCCATTCAATCAGGTAAAAATGAATTTTCAAAAGTTACTACTACTAAATATGATTACGATCAACAAAAAAATCCTTTCCATAGTATTTCTGTAGTTATTTACCCTGATGATAGCAACATTTCGATAAATAATCCTGTTATTGATACAGCTTTTCTTCATCAATCGGGCGATACGATAATAACTATTTATAATTATGAATACAATGAGCATGGGTATCCAGTTTCGTGTATTATGAATAGTTCAGGAACAAATAACGGACAACCTTATAGTTATTCAGATGAGTGGAGCGCAGAGTATGAGTGTAATTGAAAATTTACACTCACTTATTCGATAACATTTTAATAATGTGTTTTGCAAGATTTTCCTTTATTTCTCTATGCCTGGGGATAGGCTGGGATATTTTGGTTTTAGGATTATGATACCAATCATGTTTTCCTCCATGCCTGATAAAAACACAACCGGCTTTTTTAAGTTTCTTAAGTAATTCTTTCCTTTTCATGCGATCTCAAGTTCATCAACTTTCCGAACATAAGGAATAGTACCACTTATTAATTCCTGATAAACATCTTTAAGATTCTCTTTCAATTCTTCTAATGTTTCTCCTTGCGTTTTGTAATCGGGATATTCTTCTAAATATCCAATCCACATATCCTCATCCTGCCAGTAAACAAATTTTTTTGTTTTCATTATATTATATGTTTTTGACAAAATTAGTAAAAAATGCGATACGAACCGCTAAGTGGTTTGCGGGATGGAGGTACTTATTCATCTTCCTCCAAAAACTCCTCTTTCGTAATGATCTTAAATCCTTCAATATCTTCCTTTGCCAGTTGTTTATCCAAACCCGGTAGTTCTTCTTTCATGATTTCATCAACAAATACTCTTTTTTCATTTACCTGATTAGAAAGATTTTTTAGCCTTTTAATCTGCGATTGCGTTGGTTTCCCCTGATAACTTAACACAGCGCTGTAAATATCGGCGATCTTTTCCCTTAGCTTTTCTTCGCCTGTAATGGCAATACCTGTTTTTGTTGCAACCAGTTCTTTGTGCAATTCTTCCATTTCATCTGAAATGGTTGTCAACTTTTTACCGAGAGATTTATTATTAGCCTTAGCTGATTTTTCTTTTGCCTGGTCACCGATATCTGTAACATGTTTGTCGATAAAGGCAAGATCTTGTAATAGGTTGTATGCCTCCATCAGGGTTTTTAGTCTTTTATCACGATCTTCGGCTGAGTGGGGAATGGTTTCATCATAAACCACATTTACCTTGCCTTCATAAGTGTTGTCGCCTTTAATAATTTTTACCGTATATTCTCCGGGAGGGTATGTCGGTCCGTACATTGCCCTAAATGCAAGCAAAGGTGAACTGGGAACTTTTGGTGGTTTCATGCGCATACGCCAGGGCACACGGTTTATGCCTTTTCGCTTTCCGGCTGGTAATTCTTTTATCTTTTCTCCATCATCATTGTAAATCTCTATAAACATATCACCGAATATATGTCTCTTTTTAAGATAATATGTAATAATTGAAGCTCCCTGAGGATTAGAGCCGACAAATTCATCATCGCCGGTCAGTCCCATTTCCCATCCTAAGTATCCCAGTTCATAAGGTCTGGAATCAAGAAATGCAACATCTTGCTGAAGCGTTTCCTCCGTTAGTTGCCTTAAAGGTGTTATATCATCAATGATCATGATACCGCGGCCATGTGTTCCAATCACCAGGTCATTTTCCCTTTCCTGTATCACTAAGTCACGAACCGAAACATCTGGCAATTTACCTTTAAACTGCGACCAAACCTCTCCGCCATCAATTGAAACAAACAATCCGAATTCAGTACCAAGAAACAGCAGGTTTGGATTTACAGGGTCCTGGATCATTTTATAGCAATATCCTTTAATATTATCATCCGTTAATGAAGTCCATGTTTTACCAAAATCAGTTGTTTTAAACAAATAAGGTTGTTTATCTCCTGTACGGTGCCCGTCAAATGTAACGTAAGCTGTGGCTGTATCATAAAGACCTGGGCAAACATAACTGACCCATGTTCCGGGTGGTAAACCTGTAATATTTTCCACAACATTTGTCCAGCTCTGACCTCCGTCTTTTGTTATCTGCAGGTTTCCGTCATCGGTTCCAACCCAAATAACATTAGGGTCAAGCGGGGATTCATTTATAGTCCAGATTGTACAGTGATTTTCGGCAGTTGAATTATCAATAGTAACTCCACCGGTTTCGTCTTGTTTCTGTTTTTCGGGATCATTTGTGGTAAGGTCAGGTGAAATTCTTTTCCACGAATCTCCTTTATCTTCCGATTTGAACAAAAACTGAGAACCAACATACATCACATCCCTTGTCGGGCTGAGAGCTACAGGTGTGTTCCAGTTGAAGCGTAATTCATCCTCACCTTCTTCAGCATAAGGCTTGATGTCTTTTGATTCTTTTGTGTCAAGATATTTGCGTTTTATCTTTCCTCCCTGGTATTGCCAGTAAAGTATATTATCATCGTATTTGTCGGGGAAAACATAAAATCCGTCACCATATCCCACGCTGGTCCAATTGCGGTTCTGGATTCCACTGGGACTTTTTGATGGAGCCATCCATGAGCCATTATCCTGTAAACCTCCGTAAACATTATATGGTTCTTGATTATCGACCGTAACATGATAGAATTGAGAAACCGGCAGATTTCGAATAAAACGCCACGAACTGCCCTTGTCGTTTGAAACATATAAACCCCCGTCGGTTCCAAGGTAAAGAAAGTTGTTATCTTTTTTACTGATCCATAGTGCATGCAAATCACTATGAACATTACCACCGGTAACATAAGTTGGTCTGAAATTCTTACCTCCGTTTTCGCTAAAGCTGAGGTAGTAACCCGGTTTATAAATTCTGTTGGTGTCGATTGGATCGGCAACGATATACGAAAAATAAAACGGGCGTGCGCCCATTACAGGTGTATCATTCATCTTTTTCCAGGTTATACCTTTATCCTCTGATTTGTATAATGCCGATTTTTTCGATTCGATAAGTGCGTAAACAATATTTGGGTCAACAGGTGAAACACTCACAGCTATCCTTCCTAAAGTGCCTTCGGGCATACCTTTGGTAACTTTTTCCCATTCGTTGCCACCGTCCCGTGTAATATACAATCCGCTTCCAGGACCTCCGGATCTGAAAAAGTATGGAAATCTTCTGAAGTCCCACATTGCAGCATAAAGAATATCAGGATTGCCGGGATCAATGGCAAGATCGGAACAGCCGGTATTTTCATCAATATATAATATTTTTTCCCATGTCTCACCGCCGTCATTTGTTTTATAAACCCCACGGTCTTTGTTAGCATTCCAAAGATGACCCAAAGCAGCTACATAAATAATATCAGGATCAGTTGGATGGATCAAAATCCTTGCAATTCGTTCCGTGCTGTCCAAACCCATCCTTTTCCAGTTTTCTCCGCCATCCGTAGTCCTGTAAATGCCGTCTCCTACCGATACGCTATTTCTCACCCTTGATTCCCCTGTGCCAACCCAGACAGTATCAGGGTGATCCTGATCGATTGTAATGGCTCCGATGCACTGATTGTGTTTATCAAAAACAGGTTTAAACTTAACGCCGCCGTTTTTACTTTTCCATACGCCACCACTTGCTGTGCCGACATAAATTATCCGCGGGTCTTTCTGAACTGCATCTAAAGCAGCAATACGTCCGCTCATGGTTGCAGACCCGATATGACGGGCTTCAATAGCACCAAAGGTGTTTTTATTGACTTTTACTTTTTT
>JAIORT010000625.1 GCA_021107975.1 Bacteroidales bacterium
ACATCTGTTGGAATTGGTAAAGATGAATTCTGGAATAGCTTGTTAGATAAAAAGATGAATGTTTGTAAAATACCTGAAAGGTTTGAAAAGAGCTACAGTTTCAAATCTAAATTTTACGTTCCCTTTCCTGAGATTTCATTAAAGGATTTTGGTATTCCCTCAAAATATAATTTTATAATGGAGGAAACTTCAAAGCTATCGGTTATAGGAACTGAACTGGCTTTAAAAGATGCCGGACTTAAAATGAAAAAAAATGAAGTTTCCGGTTACGAGTGCCTGAAAGATGCGGTTGTTATTTTAGGAATGGGGGTTTGCAGTTTAAAAGCAGGCTTTAACGCTTTTGCATCACATACCTTTAGTGATACCCCGGATTTGTTAGAAAAAAATGATATCAGCCCTAAGTATAACAGAATGGTGATTCCATTAGTTATGCCTGATTCAGCAGCAAGCTGGGTAACTATCTTATACAATGTCAATGGTGCCAATTTTACTTTAAATGCTTCATGTGCTTCCGGTACTTATGCTGTTGGAGAAGCATTTCGCAGGATCAGGGATGGTTATGCAGGAATGGCGATAACCGGGGGTGTCGAATGTTTAAAGGATAACAGCGGGACTATCATGCGGGGTTTCGATACACTTGGAACACTCACAAAATCTGAAAACGGGATTCCTATGCCGTTTTCAAAGAAAAGGAGCGGATTCTTATTTTCGGAAGGTGCCGGATGCATACTTTTACTTGAAGAACTTGAATCTGCCCGGCAAAGAGGAGCAGATATTTATGCTGAAATAATAAATTATGAATGCAGCAGCGATGCTTATAATATTGTTCAGATAGAAAAATCAGGTGCCTTGATAAAAAAGTTACTTAACAAGATTATTGGTACGAATAAAATTGATTATTTCAATACACACGGAACGGCAACCGTTCTGAATGATGAAGTTGAATATAACATTATAAAGGAAGTGTTTGGAAACAAAAGCAACCAACCGGTAATCAATTCTACAAAAGGGATATTAGGTCATAGCATTGGTGCAAGCGGAGCCATTGAAGTGGCTGTAACAGCACTTTCTATTAAGAATTCAAAGGTTCATGCAAATGTCTCTGAAGATACATTTGAAGACCTGAATCTTGCTGATGAGGTTATAAATAAAAACATCGATTATGCACTTACAGCTTCGTATGGCTTCGGAGGGCATAACGCAGCAATATTGTTAAAAAAGCTATGAAACACCCATGTTTTTTGTATTGAGACACACAAAAGAATGACTGAAATGTAAGTGGCAAACAGATAAAGTATTACTAAATATTTAACAGATGGAAAGCCTGAACAAAAATAATGTGATATTAACAGGAGCCAGCGGCTTTATCGGGAGTCATATAGCACAGTATTTCTTTGAAAAGAAGGTTGAGGTGGCTTGTCTCGTAAGAAAAACAAGCAGTGTGGAATTCCTGAAAAAATTGCCTGTTAAGATTGTGTATGGTAATATAAGAGATTTTAATTCTTTAAAAAACATCATTAAAGACTCAGATTGTGTTGTTCACACTGCTGCTTTTGCAAAAGATTGGGGAAAGTATGAAGATTTTTATGAAACAAATGTAACAGGTACTTTAAATGTTTTAAGGGCTTGCAGAAATAATGGTATCAACAACATAATTATTACAGGATCCATTTCCAGTTATGGAGAAGAAAATTCCTCTGAAATAAAAAATGAAGAATCTCCCGATAATCCGCAATACAATTATTTTCTTGAAAAGATTTTTCCCTCCTGTATGAACTATTATAGAGTTACCAAATCATTAGCAACAAAACAAGCTATCAATTTTGCAAAAAATAATAATTTGAACCTGACAGTAATTGAACCGGTATGGGTATATGGCGAGCGTGAATTTTCAACCGGATTTTATGAATATATGAAAACTGTTAAGACAGGACTGCCTTTTTTCCCCGGTTGTAAAAAAAATAAATTTCATGTTGTATATGCCAGGGATTTAGCAAGGGCATATTACCTGGCATTCAGGAAAGGGCTTTCAGGTGTACATAAAATAATTGTCGGCAATAAGGAAAGTGAGTATATGGACACTATCTATTCAACATTTTGTAAAGAACTTGGAATAAAAAAACCCGTTAATATTCCAAAATCAATTGTCTATCCAATTGGTTTTTTAATGGAATTTTTCGCTCAGCGATTTAATTTAAAAAATCCACCCTTATTAACCCGCAGCCGGGTGAATATGTTTTATGATAATATCGAATATTCAACAAAAAAGGCGCAGGAGGTACTGTTGTTTACAAATAAATACACTTTAAAAGAAGGAATAAAAAGAACGGTTGAATGGTATAGAGATAACAATTTAATTTAAATCATCATGGAACAATTAGAGATTAAAAAAGTTATCGGTTTCAGGAAAGGATTATTTGACCTTAAAATAAAATTAGTAACGCTGTTTTATTTTACCGGAAAGCTGATTGGCGGGAAAATCAAACCTAAGTATTTTATCCGCTTTTTAAAAAGGCTTTTATTTTTCCTGTCGAAAATGCGGCATAATAAATATGTCAAAATAGGGAAGTTTACCAAGATCAACTTATATGTTCCTGCTTTTCCTTCTGAAGCCTTTTTTAGAGCCTGCAGCAAAGTCCTTGAATTTGAAGAAAAGATGCCGTGTGTTACTGCCCTTGTCTCCATTACTTCTGCGTGCAGATTTGAATGCGAACATTGTTATCAGAAGTTTGATAAAGGTAAAGATGTTGAAATTGGATTACTTGTTCGAACTGTTAAAAAACTCCAGGATAAGGGAATTGCCTTTTTCAATATTGAGGGCGGAGAACCTTTTATGGTTTTTGACAGATTGATAAAAGTTTGCGACGCAATTGACAACAGGTCTGAAATTTTAATTAATTCAACCGGCGACGGGATGACATTTGACAGATTAACTGAATTACGAAAACGTAAAAATCTTATAGGAATTATGTTTTCACTTCATACTCATGACCCTGATAAACTAAATAATTTTATGGGAAGAGACGATGCATGGGATACGCTGGTCAATGGCATCAGATTATGTCATGAGGTTGGTATTGCCGTCCATTTCAATACGTGTTTGATGAGTAACGAATTTTATGACGGAACATTCGAAAAGGTAATGGATATTGCAAAACAGTTTAACGGAGCTATATTGCAATTAATAAAACCCAAACCCGCAGGGGGCTGGCTTGAATCAGGAGCAGACCGGTTTTCGGAGGAGGATATCGGCTTTATAAGAGAGAAAGTAATTAGGTTTAATCTGAAAAAAGAATATAAAGAATACCCATACATAGCTGCAATGGTAATTGAAGAAGACAAGTCCTTATTCGGCTGTACCGCCGGTGCGACTGACAGGTTCTACATAAATTCAAAAGGTGATGTTCAACCCTGTGAATTTCTGAATATCTCTTTTGGGAATATTAAGGATGAAAATTTTGAAAATATATATGATAAGATGAGAAAGCAGTTCCATATTCCGGGTGATTGCCTGTTATGTGAGAAATATTCGCGTGAAATATTTAAACTATATAAAGATCACAATTTAAAGACATTGCCATTACCGACAGATATTTCTGAAAAAATATATAAAGATTGGGACAGGGGCGAACCGGCTGAATTTTATAAAAAAGTTGTGGAAATATGAAGTTGTAAATAAAAATAATTTAAAGTGAACTAAAATGCCTAAAATGAGCTAAAGTTCAAAATGTAAAATAAAAATAGATAAATGTTTTGATATATAGATCTTTGCATTTTTGTGGATTTTCGTGTCTTAGTGTTTTAGTGGCAAAAAAATCTCAGCCACAAAAGCACGAAAACACTAAATATCACTAAGTCATACAAGATATAATATAAATTAAAACTCTTACGAGATGTTAAGTTTTATAAAAGCATATATTAAATCCATGCGCCTTTACTATTCTTTTGTTACAGGGATAGCCGGTTGGGTTGGTGTTTCATATTATCAGTATGTTGCAACCACTGAGGGTCCAAGAGGAACATCCGAATTGGTAAAAACCATTGAAACTTCCACATCAACTGAAAAAATGCTTGTAATACTGATTATTCTTTTCCTGGCATGGGGGATCAACCAGATCATTAATGATTTTCTGGGATACAAAGAAGATAAGGTCAATGCTCCGCAGAGACCAATGGTTACAGGAGAACTCAATCGGTTCGGGGCGCTTTTCCTTTCAATTATTTTAATGCTTGCAGTTCTGTTGGTAACATGGTTTTATCTTGAACCCATTGCTGTTGTCCCCTTGATTATTGGTGCCATCCTGAATGTTGTATATGAATATGCCAAAGGATATGGTATTATGGGTAACATTATATTCGGAGTCATGATAAGTATGTGTGGTTTATTCGGGTTCTTTGCTTCGGGTCCGATGGAAATATATTTTACTAAAAGCCGGATAAGTGCTTTGGCTTTTATTGCGATAATTAATGGTTTAATGACCTACTACACTTACTTTAAAGATTTTAAAGGTGATAAATTGGCGGGGAAAAATACCATTGTTGTTAAATTCGGACTTGAAAAAAATAAATATATTGCTATTGTAGC
>JAIORT010000230.1 GCA_021107975.1 Bacteroidales bacterium
CAAACACTTCTTCTTCAGGCATTGGTACATTATTAGGATAATCAATAATTGTAGGACCAATGTAATAGCCGTTTTTATCTCCTTCACTTTCTACCTTCGCATTCCTTCCATCAACCAGGATTATTGCACCGGATTGCTCTGCTTTATTTATGTAATTAATAATGTTTTCCCTGGATTGTTTTGAAATAATCGGTCCTAAATTTAATCCTGGAATTTTTTTCCTTGTTTCTTTGCACAGCTTTTCTATAATATGGTTCACATCTCCGACTGCAATCATAACTGAAGCTGCCATACATCTTTGTCCTGAAGTGCCGCTAAAAGAAGAAGCTATATCATTGGCAGTCATTTCCGGATCAGCATCCGGGAAAACGATTAAATGATTTTTAGCGCCTCCCAGAGATAGGCATCTTTTAAGATTTGATGTAGCTCTTTTGTAAACAATTTGTGCTGTTTTTGTAGAACCAACAAAAGAAACAGCCTTAATATCGGGGTGATCGCAAATTGCTTCAACAATATCTTTATCTCCGTTTATCAGATTAAAAACTCCGTCAGGTAATCCGGCTTCTTTAAGCATTTCAGCTATTTTGGTAGCAGTTATCGGCACCTGTTCCGAGGGTTTTAATATCATACAATTCCCAAGAGCTATTATATTCGGAAGACTCCAGTGAGGAACCATGTGAGGAAAATTAAACGGGGCAATAGATACAACAACACCGAGAGGTACATATTCTGTACGACAAACAACACCATCGCTTACCTTCATTATTTCTCCGGCAGTGATCTGGGGAATTGAGCATGCAAATTCAGTTAATTCAATGCTTTTTTCTACTTCGGCAGTTGCTTCGTCAATAGTTTTTCCATGTTCGTTATGGATCACTGAAACAAGCTCTTTAATATTATTTTTTAAGATTGTTCTGTACTTTTTTTGAAGTTAATCCTGCCCATTTCGGAAAAGCTTCCTGTGCAGCCTTAACTGCTTTATCCAGATCATTATATCCTGATAATGGCACGGTTGAAATTATCTTACCGTTTAAAGGGCTAAAAACGTCTAATCTCTTATTATCACTTTGGACAAATTTCCCACCAATGTAATTTTTTACTTCTTTGTATTTCATAAAATATTAATTTTGTGTGTGTAATAGTTAAAAATCCATATCTGAAATAATTAATAAACAAAAGTTCAATCAAATTCACTCACAAAATAAGGAATTAAATTTATTACACACACTAAATAAAATTAGCTAAAATAAAAAAAATATGAAAAAAACATTTCTTGTATTCACGATTTTAAGCATTTTTATTTTTAATAATGCATTTAGCCAGGGAATGATCATTGATCATACTTGCGAAGGTCTCTCTCAAATTCCTATGAATTGGATTGACTCGGTTCAGGCAAATCAAAAATGGCATTATGCCCATACTTCACATGGTGGTCAGCTAACCACAGGCTTAGAACGTATTGAAAACAATGATCCTGCTTATAATGTTGCCAGGGGAAGCAGCACACTCCCCAATGTACCGGATGCCCTGTGTATTTTTGACGGACAGGAGGGCGATACTTACATCTCACCTGAAGAATACTGGAGAACAGCATCTGGCATGAATAAAACACGTGATGTTCTGAATAACAATCCCACACTTAATGTATCTCAATGGTGCTGGTGCTGCCAAATGAATAGCTATTCACAAGATGATACACAGGACTATCTTGATTCGATATCGGTATTAGAGGCTGAATTTCCTGACGTTACTTTTATTTATATGACAGGAAATGCACAAACGGGACCTGGAAATCATTACAACCAAAGCCTGTCTCAGGGATATAACAGGTATCTGCGCAATGAGCAGATACGTGACTATTGTATCGTCAATAACAAGATTCTGTTTGACTTTGCAGATATAGATTGCTGGTGGTATAACCCGTCCTCAGAAGAATGGGAACAAAGCACTTATGAGTATTGGAATGGAAGTGATACTGTAACCGTTCCTTTTGAGCACCCACAATATAACTATAATCAGGCAGCACACACCTCTTACGAGAACTGCGAAAATAAAGGTAAAGCGGTATGGTGGATGATGGCAAAATTAACAGGATGGGAGGATGGTATCAGGTTGAATTTAAATTTTTTTTTAGAAGGTCCTTTTAATGGTACAGTTATGAATACATATATTGCTGCCGGTGGCGACCTCCCGTTGGCTCAACCTTATAATATCGCTCCATGGAATTATGCAGGTACCGAAAGCGTTACTGCAATACCAAATGCTGATGTTGTTGATTGGGTTCTAATTGAATTGCGTGATACCACCGAAGCCCAATATGCTACCGGCTCAACTATGATAGCCCGACAAGCAGCCTTCCTGCTAAATGATGGTTCTGTTGTAGGATTGGATGGCACAAACATTCTCTCATTCTCTCATTCTCTCATTCATAATTTGTTTGTGGTGATATGGCACAGAAACCACCTTGGCATAATATCAGCCAATCCCGTAACAGAATCAGGTGGTGTTTACAGTTATGATTTTACTACCGGTTCGGAACAGGCTTATGGAACAGATGCCCAAAAAGAACTGAGCACAGGAGTTTATGGTATGTTTGGCAGCGATGGTAATGCCGACGGCATCATTGATATAAACGATAAAACAAATGTCTGGTCTTCACAAGCCGGAAAAAACGAATACCAAACCGGTGATTTTAATATGGATATACAGGTGAATAACCCTGATAAAAATGATTTATGGGTACCAAATAATGGGAATATATCTCAGGTGCCGGAATAAATTATACCAGAACGCATCCTGCGGACTTGTTACACGTCGTAAATTTTTCAATAGATGACAAAATAAAAGGATTGGTATTTCGTTAGTCATGTCGTGATCTTTTTACAAAATCGTTCAGTGTTAGTTTGAATAGCTGGTTTAATTTGCATTCAACAATTTTATTGTTATTTTTGCATCCCTCTATTTTGATTTTTTATTTCATGTCGAAAAAACTCAATCTTTAAATCTTTCTTTATTACATATTATTAATTATTATGAGAAAAACATTGCTATTATTCACAATTTTAAGCATTCTTATTTCAAAAACCACACTCAGCCAGGGAATAATCATCGATCATAATTGTACGGATATCGATCAAATTCCGGCAGATGTTATTGATGATATCCAGGAAAATATTAAATGGCATTATGCACATACTTCACATGGTGGTCAGCTAACTTGCGGCCTTGAATACCTTGAAAACAATAACACGTTACTTGACGTTGAAATCGGATTTAAATATCTTCCAAATTCGGCAGGTGCATTTTGTATTTTCGACGGGCAGGAAAATCATACATACATAACTCCTGAAGGTTATTGGTCAACAACTCAAGGTTGGGAATGGACACACAATGTCCTGAATAATAATCCGGAAATAAATGTATCAGGCTGGACATGGTGCACTCAACTTGAATATTATGAAACAAGTAAGATACAGGCTTATCTTGATTCAATTTCTTCATTTGAAGCAGCACATCCTGATGTTACATTTATTTATTTTACAGGTAATGCCCAAAAAAATGGAATTAACGGATATAATAGATATATACATAACCAAATGATCAGACAATATTGTATTGATAATAACAAAGTTTTATTTGACTTTGCTGATATAGATTGTTGGTATAATGGTGAAATGAATTATTATATTTATGAGGGAGATACTATACCTGTTCAACATTCAGCATATAATGGTGATGTCTGTGGGCATGTTAATGAGCTGTCGTGCATTCAAAAAGGGAAAGCAGTATGGTGGATGATGGCAAAATTAAGAGGATGGGAGGATGGTATCAGAATGAATTTAAAAATTTTCTTAGAAGGTCCTTTTAATGATACAGGCATGAATACTAATATTGCAGCGGATGGCTATCTTCCATTGGCTCAACCTTATAATATCGCTCCATGGAATTATATAGGTACCGAAAGTGTTACGGCAATACCAAATACTGATGTTGTTGATTGGGTTCTAATTGAATTGCGCGATACCACCGAAGCCCAATATGCTACCGGCTCAACTATGATAGCCCGACAAGCAGCCTTCCTGCTAAATGATGGTTCTGTTGTAGGATTGGATGGCACAAACATTCTCTCATTCTCTCATTCTCTCATTCATAATTTGTTTGTGGTGATATGGCACAGAAACCACCTTGGCATAATATCAGCCAATCCCGTAACAGAATCAGGTGGTGTTTACAGTTATGATTTTACTACCGGTTCGGAACAGGCTTATGGAACAGATGCCCAAAAAGAACTGAGCACAGGAGTTTATGGTATGTTTGGCAGCGATGGTAATGCCGACGGCATCATTGATATAAACGATAAAACGAGTGTCTGGGTTATACAGGTAGGAACAAAAGGTTACAAATCAGGCGACATGAATATGGACGGAAAGGTGAATAACCCGGATAAGAATGATGTTTGGATTGAGAATGTCGGATCGAATAGCCAGGTACCGGATTAGATAGTTCGATGTTTGAAGTCCTAAGAGCTATAAAAACCTTAAACAAAATCCCTAT
>JAIORT010000037.1 GCA_021107975.1 Bacteroidales bacterium
TTCCATTAAATAGTATTTATTTTCCATCTGATAATATTGGATACATTGCCGGTGACTGTGGTACGGTTCTGAGAACAACTGATAAAGGAAACACGTGGGTTATTCAATATTCCGGTACATCAAACAATCTTTATGGGATTTACTTTGCCAATGACACAACAGGTTATACTGTTGGTTCGGGCGTTACAATTTTAAAAACCATACACGGCGGAGGTGACCAACCGCAACAAAACATTCCGGAAACTATTGTTTCAAATTACAATATCTCGGTATATCCGAATCCATTCAAACAATCAGTATGGATAAAGTACGAAATTAATGATAAAAGCAAAGTAGTACTTAAAATATTTGATTTATCGGGAAAACAAATTACAACATTAATAAATACTACTCAACCAAAGGGTATTTATAAAATCAGGTATAATGCCTCGCGTATTCCAGCCGGAGTTTATTTGTTAGTTGCTCAAATAAATAATAAACTTCACTCTGAAAAAATGATATTGATTAAACCGTAACCTGAACAAGCCAGAAATAAACAGAATCTTATTTTGAAAGGGAGTGTAACTTTGTTGAGGTAATCTAATTCATAGATTAAATTTCTGCAGTATTTCATTTTTTATAATTTTACGCCTTCGTAAAAAAATTATAATCAATGACGATACTAATGGTGTTGGAACGAGAGTTCCCGCCTGACATACGGGTTGAAAATGAAATTAACGCATTGACAAATGCCGGGTTTGAAGTCCATATTGCCTGTTATACCATGCAGGGGAGAAATCAATATGAATATATTAATAATACGCATATTCATCGTAAGCCTATTTCAACCATTGTATATAAATCCAGTGTTGGAAGCATAAAGTTTCCTTTCTACTTTAATTTTTGGAGAAAATTTTTAGACTATCTCTTAAAAAAAAATCACTATGATTTTATACATATTCATGATCTTCCACTTGCACAGCTTGGATTTGAAATTAAATCGAAGTATAAGATGCCTTTCATATTAGATTTACATGAAAACTGGCCTGCATATTTAAGAATTACTCCTCATACACAATCGTTAGTCGGGAAATTTTTATCAAATAATAAACAATGGATTGAATACGAAAAAGAATACTGTGTTAAAGCTGATAAGATTATCGTAGTTATTAAAGAAGCCAAAAACAGACTGATAAATATCGGAATTGATCCGAAAAAAATTGAAATCATCTCCAATACCCTTAATTTAAATCACTTTATAACTTCAAATGAACATCCCGATCCGGAATATTTCACAATGCTATATGAAGGTGGAGTAAATATACACAGAGGATTACAATATGTAATTTCTTCACTCAATAAAATTTCAATAAAAGACAAAAAACTTAGATTTTGGATCGTTGGAACCGGCAGCTATATCAAAGATTTGAAACAGTTAGCAAAAGAAAACAAGGTTGAAAATTTAGTTGATTTCTTTGGATGGAAACCCCTAAAAGAAATTCCACGGCTTATTGAAAAATCTGATGTTTGCATAATACCTCATCTTAAATCCGATCATACCGATTCAACTATTCCTCATAAATTATTCCAGTATATGTATATAAATAAGCCAATAATTGCATCCAATTGCAATCCCATTGAAAGGATTATCAATGAAACTGAAAGTGGTTTAATTTATACATATAACGACACAAAAGATTTTGCAGAAAAAGTAATGATATTAGCTACAAATAAAAAATTGTTTTCAAAACAACAATCGACCGGAAAGAAAGCCGTTGAAGATAAATATAATTGGGAAAAAGATTCCAAAAGACTCATAAACATCTATAAAACAATATAAGATGTATATGGATAACGAAAAAATATACAATAAATTCGAGTGGGAAAAGCTAAAGTATTCCGACCTAAAATACAAGATTAAAAAAATCATAGAAACCATACCTGGAGATGTTAAAAATATTATTGATATCGGTTGTGGCAATGGAGTTATTACAAATGCCCTTAGTTACAAATATGATGTTACCGGAGTTGACCGTAGCGAAAAAGCCCTTTCTTTTGTTAAGACAAATAAAATAAAAGCCGACGCTGATAATATCCCATTACCCGAAAATTCATTCGATCTTGTTTTTTCCAGCGAACTCCTTGAACACCTTGAAGATATAACCTTTGCAAACACCATAAAGGAATTAAAACGATTAAGCAAAAAATATATATTTATTACAGTACCCAATCGTGAGAATCCTGACAAGTTGGCTATCAAATGCCCGATGTGCGAATATGTTTTTAACAGACCTAATCATCTTAGAAGTTTAAAAGCTGACGATTTTACAAGTTTATTTCCCGAATACAATATTATATTTAATCTTGAGTATGGAAAGAGAGTAAGATATTATCATCCTGCTATATTAAACTGGAAATTAAAACTTACGCCTTCACATTCTTGGATCCCATATTACTGGATTCAAAAAGGTACACGAAACACGATTTGCCCAAAATGCGAATATGAGTTTGAATACAATTATAAATTTAATTTACTTTCTACAGGATTCGATATATTTAATGTATTAATTTCGCCTAAGCGACCTTATTGGTTGCTCGTACTAATGGAAAAAAATAAAACCTAATTTTACACCGGTCAAAAACTATTAAATTGGGCATCATACAAAAACAAAGCATATCAGGAACAATTTACTCCTATTTTGGGGTTTTACTTGGCTTTATTATTACAGGTCTGTTATTCCCGAATATTTTTACTACAAGTGAGGTGGGGCTATTAAGGCTTCTTGTTTCATATTCTGCACTATTTGCCCAGTTTGCCGGACTTGGATTTTCCTCTGTTACTGTAAAACTTTTTCCATATTTCAGAGATGCCTCAAAAAAACATCATGGTTTTTTAGGCCTCGCCCTGCTTGTCAGCCTTGGTGGTTTTTTAATCTCCCTTTTAATCTTCTTGCTGCTTAAACCCTTTATTCTTGAAAGGGCATTGGATAAATCAGAACTATTTATTACTTACTTCTACTTCATTATACCACTTATCTTCTTCACCCTGCTCTTCAATGTTTTTGATACTTATTACCGGGTTTTATATAATGCAGTAAAAGGTATTGTTATGAAAGAAGTTATTCAACGGCTGTTTATTCTTGGCGTTGTTCTGCTTTTTTATTTCGGATTTATCAATTTTACAATTACTGTCGTCCTATATACACTTGCGTTAATTATACCTTCAATCATTCTCTTTATTTCACTTATCCTCGAAAAACAGTTCTGTTTTAAACCCGATTTTAAATTCTTGACACCAAAACTGCTAAAAGAAGTGGTTAGCGTTGGCTTTTTCGGAATACTACTCAGTTTTTCAGGAGTTTTGGTATTAAACATCGATGTAATAATGATAAACGATATATTAGGTATTAATGCTGTTGGTATTTATACCATAACATTTTTCTTTGGCACACTCATTTTGATCCCTTCAAGGCCAATGATAAAAATCAGTTCTGTTGTTATCGCAGATTCCTGGAAAAGTAATGATATACAGACTATTTATCAAATTTATAAAAAAAGCAGCCTTAACCTGACTATTTTTGGATTATTACTGCTAATTGGAATCTGGGGAAATATCGACAATATTTTTCATCTAATAAAGGATGACTATTTGCCGGGAAAAATGGTTGTATTATATATTGGGATTGCAAACATTTTTGATATGGCAATGGGAGTAAGCAATCAAATCATCTTTAACTCAAAATATTACAAGAGGCTATCATATTTCCTTCTTATTTTTGCAGTACTGCTTATCGGCACCAATATGCTCCTTATTCCGCATTATGGCATTATCGGTGCAGCAATAGCTTCGTTAGTGTCAAAATTCATTTTCAATAGTATAAAATATGTTTTCCTGTTTCGGAAATTTCAATTTCAACCTTTTAATTCAAAGTACCTTCTTTTATTACTAATCGCTTTAGTCGCATATTTTTCATCACGCATTTTACCTGTTTTTCCTAATTATATATTGGATATTATTATCAGGAGCGCCATTATATTTATTATCTTTTCAGTCCCTGTGTATGCCTTTAGGATATCAAAAGATATCAATGAGAAAATTCATGAAATACTTAAAAAATTCGGTTTTAATCAAAAAAAATAAAAATAAAAAATAAAATTATCTTTGAGGCTGAGTTAAAAAATAAATCTTAAAATGATTAAAAATATTACCATCATCGGAGCCGGTTCTATCGGAACTGCACTTGGAAATACACTTGTAAAAAAAAGAATATACAATGTAACTCTTCTTTCGATTGAAGAAGATGTAGTTGAATCCATTAATGAAACAAGGTATAATAAGAAATACTTTCCTAATATAAAACTCAATAAATACCTTAAAGCAACTACAGATACCGGAATATTAATAAAAACCGATATTGTTTTCCTTGCTATACCCTCAAATGTTACAGTTGATTATGTTCTAAGTGTAAAAGATTTCCTTAAAAGAGATGCCATATTGCTAAACCTTGCAAAGGGGTTCAGTAAAGAACAAAAAACGATAACCGAGAGTCTTAGCGCTAATTTACCCAACCCTGTTTGCTCTT
>JAIORT010000973.1 GCA_021107975.1 Bacteroidales bacterium
TTTGGCTTTAAGTTATCTATTGAATTTTAGGAAGTTATGGATTATGGAAAAAACAATATAAAAACGGAGGTAAAAATGAAAACTCTAACAACAATCTTTACAAAGATTAATATAGGGTTAGTGTTTCTATTAGTATTATTCTTACCTGTACAGATATACGCCCAGGAACAGGTAACACAGGAAGAATTGGCTAAAATGTCGTTGAAAGAGCTAATGAATATTAATGTCATTACAGCTTCTTTAAATCCTCAAATCTCGTTTGATGCACCGGCAACCATTTATGTTATTACTGAAGAACAGATCAAGGTTAGAGGTTACTCAAGCCTGGAAGAAGTTCTTAAAGATATTCCTGAGATTGAAATTCAGAAAATGACCAATGCCACAACTTATAACTTTATAAGCCTGCGAGGAATTGGAGGTAATGAAAAATTCATTGTATTGATGGATGGAATTCAAATTAATTCAACAGCTGGCGAACCCCACTATGTTGGTTACAATTATTCAGTAGAAAATGCAAAGCTAATAGAAATTATTCTTGGTCCTGTTTCTGCACTTTATGGAGTAAATGCGTATAGCGGGGTAATAAATATTATAACAAATTCGGGATATGAAATCACAAAAAACAAAATCCATGCAAGCTACGGCTCTTTCAATACAACTGATAATTCAATTGTTGTTGGGGTCGGAAATGAGGATGTTTCTTTTTCGTTAACCGGCAAATACTATCAATCCGATGAACCTTATTTCCCTGACCTGTTTAAAGAAAAATTCTTGTGGTACGATCATCAATATAAAAACCATGGAAATGTAAAAACATTTTCGGGGGATACACTGACCCTGCCAAATATTGAAAATTACAACACTGATATAAACGCATATTTCATTAATGCAAGGTTAATCTTAAAAAATTTTGAAATCGGTTATAACAGAAATCAAACATACTATAGTACTTCTACAAGTCAAAAACCGGAATATGCTCTTCGCTCTGATGACGCTCATAACACCTTTTTAATTCAATCAATTTATACTTCTCACAACTACAATTCAAATAATGAGAAATTAAGTCTAAAGACTACAATCTCATATCAATCTTATGAATTATGTCCAAAATCAGCATTCCACAATATTTATACTTCTTATCAGCCCGGATATGGTTATGCTTCGGATAAAACAGTAAAATTCGAAGAGCAATTCAAATATAAATTCAATGATAATATTTCCGTGTTAACCGGCATTTCTTTTGAGAATATAAATGCTTTACCAAAAATTGCAGACATGTCTGTTAAGTTTGATAAAGATATGGCAGCGGATAACCAAAACCTGTATTATATTGGCTCAAATATTACAGATTCGGAAGGAAATGACCTGACAATATACAGAGATTTTTATTATCTTGAATATCAAAATTATGGTTCATTTATACAATTACAAACTAATTTACGAAGCAATCTGAAATTAACACTTGGCTGCAGATATGATTATAATTCCCGTTATGGTTCAACTATTGATCCGCGAGTCGCTATCGTCTATTCTCCATTTAAAAAGATGAATGTTAAACTTTTGTACGGTCATGCATCGCTTTCGCCATCACCTTTCAGAGCTTATCAATATTTTGGCAGTTTCTATGCAGTTACTGATTCTTTGGGGGAGATTACAGGTCTTGCAAGTGGATTTTTACATTTACCAAATCCTGATTTAAAACCCGAACACCTTAGCACTTATGAGGGAAGTTTTTCATATTTTATCAGTGATAATTTTCTAATTTCTGCTAATGCATATTACAATGAAATCACTGATTTGATTGCTCTTGGTTATACTTCTAATGAAGAATTTAAAGGAGTTAATATCGCAACAGTAGAAAGACAGGTTAATAAAGGAACAGCTTCTACTTATGGCGGTACTGCCAGATTAGATGCAAAATTTAAAATCAGCAATTCGCTATCTCTAAATTCGTATTTGTCCTATTCTTATACTGATGGTGACATAGACGGTGCTGATATTAGATTTAATACAGAGAATGTCATAAAGGGAGGAATTGACGCTGTATATAACAGGTTTAGCCTGTCACCAAGATTTATCTATCATTCCAAAACCGAATATACAGAATATATTGCCGGTAATTCAGAAAATTTTACCAATGATGCTTTCTTCTTGTTGAATATGTATTTTCGATACACTGTCTTTAATGCCAACAAGTTTACATCAACAGTATTTTTGAAAGCAAATAACCTTTTTAACCAAAAATATTATAATGTAGAAAAAGAAGGAACATTTTCAACTTTTGGCAGAGTTCCGCAAAATCCGATTCAAGTAAATATAGGAATTGAGGTTCAATTTTAATATGATATCAATGAGTTTTAATTATGAAAAAAAATAAACTTATAATTTTAATCTTTTTATCTCTATTCGTTAGCACGTTAACAGCTCAAATATCAGAGTATAGAGTAAAAGCCGTCTTCTTAGAGCGTTTTACACGCTTTACCGAATGGCCCGGGGAATCTGCAATAAACGACACAACTAAACCTTTTGTAATTTCTGTTATTGGTAAAAATCCGTTCGGTAATTTACTGAAAGAAACTTATTCTTCACAGAAAATATTGAATAAAAATATTGAAATCCGATATATATCAAAAATAGATCAAATAGAAGAAACAAATATTTTATTTATTTCAAAATCAAAGCAAAAAGAACTGTCAAAAATTTTATCATATACAAAGGATAAACCGATATTAACGGTTGGCGACACAAAGGGCTTTGCAAAGAAAGGTGTTATGATTAATTTCTATTTGTCATCAGGAAAATTACGGTTCGAAATTAATGAAACTGCTGTTAAAGAATCCGGTTTGTCAATGAGTTATCTTCTTTTGCAGGTTGCATTAATTGTTAGTAAGAATTAAAAGGCTAAGGCTTAGGTTAAGGGAAAAAAGATAGTAGTCAGGTATTAAATAAGTTAAAAAATTAAAAGAATGAAATCATTCAGTAACATCTCAATAAAAAATAAACTGATAGCAATTATTCTTGGTGTAACTCTGCTTACTCTCGGATTGGGGTTTGCATTTTTTATCTCAATAAATATAAACACCTTTAAAAAGGATATGGTAAATAATTCGATAATGAATGCAAAAGTTATTGGCGAATACTGCGTAACTCCCCTGATTTTTGATGATAATTCAGGAGCTGAAGAAGTTCTGCTAAAACTCAAGAATATTCCTTCTATTGTTAAAGGCTGTGTTTATGATAATGAAGGTAATTTATTTGCTTCATTCGGCAATGTTGAAAAAAATTATGAATTTGCTATGCCCGAAGATTGGACATTAAGTGAGTTTAAGGGAGAATACTTGCATGTAATAGAGCCTATTATTTATCATGGAGAAAAATATGGTGCTATATCTATTTATGTTACAACAGATTTACTGAATAAAAAAATCACTGACTACCTTGTAACCACTCTTATTATTTTGTTAATACTAATTGTGATTTCATATTTTCTGGCACTGAGAGTTCAGACTATTATATCAAAACCAATACTGAACCTGGCAAATGTATCAGGAGAAATAACAAAAAAAGCTGATTATTCAATTCGTGCTCAAAAGAAAGGGAATGATGAAATAGGAATATTGTACGATAGGTTCAATGAAATGATTAAACAAATTGAATTACGAACGCTGGAAAAAGATAAAGCTGAGGAATCACTGAAAAAAAGTGAGGAAAAGTTTAGAAAACAAATAGAGTATTCGCCTATTGGAATAGCAGTTTTAGATAAAAATGAAATCCCCGAATATGTGAACAGGAAATATTTAGAGACAATCGGATACACCGAGGGAGATATTAAAAATATAAATGAATGGTATCTTCTTGCCTATCCTGACAAAGAATACAGAAAACGTGTGTTAAAGAAGTGGAATGCAAATGTTGAAAAGGCTGCAAGAGAAGGAAAAGATATACAACCATCTGAATACAATGTAACCTGCAAAGATGGTAAAGTGAGGGTAATGGAGATTTCCGGGACTTTTATAGCTGATAAAATGTTAACGATATTTAATGATATCACCGACCGCAAGCAGGCAGAGGAAGAACTTAAAAAACACCGCGAACATCTTGAAGAGCTGATAAAAGAACGAACAAAAGAATTAGAAGAAAAAAACAAAGAACTTGAACGATACAATAAGCTGTTTGAAGGAAGGGAGTTCAGGATAAAAGAATTAAGGGATAAAGTGAAGGAGATGGAGGAAAGGCTGAAGATTAGTGATTAATGATTTTAGATTTTAAAAATACAAAGGATATGGAAAATATGAAAAACAAATCAAAAACGCAATTGATTGAAGAAATAAAAGTGCTTCATAAAAAAGCAGAACAAGAACTTCAAAAATACAGCGAACACTTTGAAGGATTTATGAAAGAACGCACAACTGAACTGGAAAAGAAGAATGCAGAACTTGAACAATTTTATGAACTTACTGTGAGGCGAGAGTTCAGAATAAAAGAATTAAGGGATAGAGTGAAAGAGTTGGAGGGGAAAATGAGGAAAGTTAAATGTTAAGTGTTAATAGTTAA
>JAIORT010000917.1 GCA_021107975.1 Bacteroidales bacterium
AAACTTGCCGATGCTTCGCCTGTACCCATTATTTTGCATAGTGCAAAAAGCCGGACCGGAGTTGAGCTTACTCCTGAAATGACAGCCACTCTTGCAAAACATCCAAATATCGTTGCAACGAAAGATGGTAATAAACAATTAGATCATCTGGCAAAAGTAATTTACCTGACAAGGGATGAAAATTTTGATGTATTTACCGGAAAAGATACAACAGCTTATCCAACCGTTGCTTTTGGAGGAAGTGGCTCTTTTACAGTTTCAGGAAATGTTATTCCCGAAGTGATGAAAAAAATGG
Source organism: Bacteroidales bacterium (assembly GCA_021107975.1). GTDB lineage: Bacteria > Bacteroidota > Bacteroidia > Bacteroidales > JAADJA01 > JAADJA01. Next base: position 296 of record JAIORT010000917.1, read on the forward strand.
TGGATCTTGCAATAAACGGAGAAAATGAAAAAGCCCGGGCATTACATATAGAATATTATCCCCTGTTTGAAGCATTACGTTTTGAAACCAACCCGATGGCAGCAAAGAAAGCACTTGAATTAATGGGATTGATAAATGGTTCATTACGACCTCCAATGACTCCGCTAAGTGAAGGGAAAACGGAAATTTTAAAGCAAATTTTAGAGGAAAGAGGTTTATTGTAATTGGTTGTTCAGAATTAAAAAGAAACCGGCTCTGCTTTGGCTCTTGGTTCTAATGACTTATCATGCTATTGCTATTAGCTGTTATAAATATATAAACTACTCTTTTCCCAGCGCTTTATGTACAGCATATTTCCTCCATTTTTCCAATACTTCTTCCATGTCGGGAGGTAACGGTGTATCAAAAAACATTTTTTCTCCGGTTGCCGGATGGATAAACCCAAGTGATTTGGCATGCAGCGCCTGTCGCTGACAAATTTTAAAACAATTTTTCACAAATTGTTTATACTTTGTAAAGGTTGTCCCTTTAAGTATTTCGTTTCCCCCGTAAGTTTCATCATTGAATATAGTATGTCCGATATGTTTAAGATGTACCCTTATCTGATGTGTACGACCGGTTTCCAGTTTACATTCAATTAGTGTAACATATCCGAATCTCTCTAAAACTTTGTAATGAGTAACGGCATGTTTACCATAATCACCTTCGGGAAAAACCCTGAAGATTTTCCTGTTTTTCAAACTTCGCCCTATGTTACCTGTAATTGTTCCTTGCTCTTCTTTAACATCTCCCCAAACCAATGCAATATATTTTCTTTCAAGGGTGTGATTAAAAAATTGTTTTCCAAGTTTTATCTGCGACTCTTCATTTTTAGCAGCCATCATCACACCGGAAGTATCTTTGTCAATTCTGTGTACTAAGTATGGTCCGGCTCCATTCTCATTTTGTATTTCTCCTGTCTGCTGAAAATGATATATCAAAGCATTAACAAGTGTTCCCTGGTAATTGGCATAAGCCGGATGAACCACCATTCCTGCAACTTTATTAACGACAATCACATCGTTGTCCTCATACAATATTTTTAGTGGAATATCTTCAGGAATGAGTTCTGTTTCGCGAACCGGATGTGCCATGAAAATAGAAATGACATCATCTGGTTTTACTTTGTAAGAAGGCTTGACGACTTTGTTATTCACTAAAATATTACCTGCATTAGCTGCACTTTGTATCTTACTTCTTGAAGCATTCTCAATTTTTAACATCAGGTACTTATCAACCCGAAGCAAACCCTGTCCTTTGTCAACCTCAAACCTGTAATGTTCGTAAAGTTCCTGATCTTCTTCCCTGAATCCGTTTTCTTCAGCCATAATTATTTACCTCATTTATAAATGAGCAGTTTAGCGCTGTAATTCCTGGTATATGCCGCATCAAAAAGATTTACAATATACAATCCATTCTTTAAAATGCTAACATTTAACGGTTTCTCAGAATAAGGCGCTGAGAATATTAATTTCCCGCAGATGTCAAAAATTCTTACTGTAAGGTACTTTTGTTTTTCAGGGTCGGAATAATCCGAAGGAAGAATCATGCTGATTAGTCCGTTGCTTTCCGGCGGATTCGGATATATCTCAAGATTAGCAGGCTGACTTTTGTAAGTAGGTATATTTCCTATGATCTCTTTTCCCACCGCGGGTCTTATCATCAACGAACCCTCAAAACTTGAATTTATCCAAGTTCCGTTAACGTTATTAAATATCTTCGTCCGTGAATTTGTATTTCTGTCGAACCCGACATTCATATTCACATTAGCCGATTGAATCCAACCGACATAAAACACTCCGGCACCGAGAACAAGGTATTCGGGAAAGATATAAGTATGAAATTCATTAAATCCATTATTAAACACGGGTTTTCGATTTTCCCATGCATAAAGTAAATATCCCGGCTTGCCGTTGTCATCGTTCCAAACACAAATATCAATTGATCTATAATTGGCACCATTCATTGTTTTATTGAAAAACATTTGTACTCCTCTGAGCGTATCAGGGTTTTCCAAATTAAACTTGTATGCCAATTTAGCGCCAGCCGGTGATAACCCATATCCGACTTCAGCTGTTCCATCGTCGTAAGCAAAATAATTGCTGAATTGCTGGTGAAATACCATTGTATCGCCAATTGTAACAGAATCCGCATCATAAATAACATGACTGATCCTGTACTTTACACTATCTTCAAATGTAGAAGTAAAGAAATAATTTACAGGCGGTTTAACAAAAGGCTGTATCTCAGAAATAGTTTGATCAAAATAAGGATTCATTATATCGGTAAATCCATCATAATGAAACGCAGGTAAAGTATCTCCCTCCTGGTTCTGAACGTAATAAGTGTAAGTACATGTATGATCTGCCGAATCAAGATTATGAGCATAAATTTCTATCGAATCTTTTTGTAAATAATAATCATATTGCCAGAAAGGCATGGAATAATAATTTTTAACAAAACTCTGAGAATTCTCGGTAAAACAAATATCTCTCATATAAATATCATCTTTCGACCTGTTTATATTCAGATAAACCATATCGACATTCCATTGGTCGGTATTGCTCTGCCAGCTATTTATTTCCGACAGGCTTCCGTAATTCATAAACCTGAACTGAAAATCTTTCTTCAGCCAGGCTGTATCAGTAACAGGTATCATCACCCTTTTAAAGTAAACATCGTTTTCTTCAATAAACACATCTATCGAATCTCCTTCGGCGCCCCATACCGAAGTCCATTCAGTGTCTAATACAAAAACCGAATCACAGGGAACACTTAATGAATCAATCCAGGCAAACACTGTATCCCCGTTATAAATTCCAAATTCAAGCACAAGCGAATCATGAGATAAGGGGACATCGCCCCTACCCTGCGGCTGATAATAAAAACTAAAATATATTGAATCAGCCGGTGTAATTTTATAATTTTCATCAATGATAGAATCTAAACGAATAGGATAAGAAGTCAAATGATCTGCAATAAAGGGAAACGGACTTGCATCGGGATATAAATCACCATTCGCATCCAGAACGTCAAGAGTTGCCACACCGTAATTCACCGGAAAAATAGCGAATTGAGAATTAACATAAGCTTCATTATCTACCCAGAGACTTGTATCAGGATAAACTCCCGGATATGAAAAATCATCAGAAAAAGGCAAGCTGATTGGCAGGTACTCCTTAAAATAGGATTTAAACTGAGGTGTTGCATTTTTTTTCTTTAAATAACTTTTAATAACAGGATTGCCTACTAAGCCACTCAGGTATTCCTGGCTAAAAGTTACAAAAGGAAAAACCAGGATAAAAAGATATATAATAGATTTTTTCATTATATCAATTACTGATTAAAGATTCAACTTTCAAACTATCAACTTTTAAGGTATCAGGTAAAAAAGTTTTTAAATATTCATCAAAATTAAAAAATTCCTCCGATTTATACCAAAGATGTATCGAATCGCCCGGATAATATGGCATATCCGAATTCCACACAGGCTCCTGCATAAATACCCTGGCATGTTCATCCATAGTGCTATCCATATAAAACTCGTTTCCCAGGTTAAACGAAGCAATATTCAGATCGTATATGGCTTCTTCTCGCGTTTTACCAATCAGGAAAGGAATTGGTATCTTATAGAATCGTTCACCTGTACCTATGATAAGATCGATAACCGAACCCTTTTTTAAAGTATCGCCGGGCATAATAGTATCACCTCTGAATAATTGCTCAAGCACTGCGTTTTTATCAAAGCTGGGTGAATATATCAATCTCCCTGCTTTCAATTTACCCGATTCCAAAATATTAATTGCCTGTCGTAAGGTTAAATCCTTTAAATCGGGCATTATCACCTGCTCCGGTGTTGAAGCAACAATAGTAACGTAAATGTTCCTTCCTTTTTTCACTTTTGAGCCGGGCAGGGGTTCCTGTATTACTATAGATCCCTTCTTGTTATGTTCGTCGTATAACGAATCAATGACAAAAAAATCGAACTGCCTGTAGTATTCCGCCGAATCAATTTCAGTAAGCGTCATTCCGTAAAAATCAGGAACAGTAAAATCTTTGCCATGCCGTGTATAAATGTCAAGGAACTTAAGTGCCAGGAACAACATAACTATCAGTAAAATAATAGAAATGCCAAGATTTAAAAAAAACTTCTTACTTAATATAAATCTCAGAAAATTGCTTTTTCTAAATTTTAATATTTGCATGGACCCGGATGAAT
>JAIORT010000455.1 GCA_021107975.1 Bacteroidales bacterium
GATTTTAGATTTCTGATTTTACTCCCGAAGTTTCGGGATTGCATTTTTCATTACTTATTTTTCATATTTTTTAGCCAGGTCTTTAGCAACATCTTCAAGTGTTTTCAATACTTCATCGGTTAATTTCCCTTCTTTCAGGGTCTCCAATACGTCCTGATGGTTAATTTCAAGATGATGGAGGTAATCCCCTTCAAAGTCAATTATTCTATTTACCGGAACATTCATTAACAACCCTTTTGTACCGCAATAAATAATAGCAATTTGATTTTCAACCGGCATAGGAGAATATTGTGGTTGTTTCAGAATTTCAACATTTCTCCTGCCTTTTTCAAGAACAGCCATTGTAGCAGCATCAAGGTCAGACCCGAATTTAGCAAAAGCTTCCAACTCCCTGAACTGAGCCTGGTCGAGCTTCAGTGTTCCCGCCACCTTCTTCATCGCCTTTATCTGTGCATTACCGCCTACCCTCGAAACAGAAATACCTACGTTAATAGCCGGACGAACACCTGCATTAAACAGGTTTGTTTCTAAAAATATCTGTCCGTCGGTAATCGAGATTACATTAGTGGGGATATAGGCGGAAACATCACCTGCTTGTGTTTCTATTATAGGAAGAGCTGTTAACGAACCGCCACCTTTAACCATAGGTTTGAGCGATTCGGGCAGATCATTCATTTTAGTGGCAATTTCATCCGATTCGATAATCTTGGCGGCTCTCTCAAGTAATCTTGAATGCAAATAAAAAACATCTCCGGGATATGCTTCACGTCCCGGTGGACGACGCAGCAGCAATGATACCTCGCGGTATGAAACAGCCTGCTTTGAAAGATCATCATAAATCACAAGGGCAGGTCTTCCGGTGTCTCTGAAATATTCTCCAATGGAAGCGCCTGTAAAAGGAGCATAGAACTGCATTGCAGCTGCATCGGAAGCCGTTGCCGCTACAACAACAGTATAAGGCATAGCGCCGTTATTCTCAAGAATTTGAACTATATTAGCTACTGAAGAACCTTTCTGTCCGATAGCCACATAAATACAGTAAACAGGTTTACCATTTTCGTAATTTTCCTTCTGATTAATAATAGTATCAATTGCAATAGCGGTTTTTCCGGTTTGCCTGTCGCCAATAATCAACTCACGCTGTCCTCTGCCGATAGGTATCATAGCATCGATAGGTTTTATTCCGGTTTGCAGCGGCTCATTTACAGGCTGACGGAAAATAACACCCGGAGCTTTTCTCTCAAGAGGCATCTCAACTTTTTTACCTCCTATTTCTCCCTTGCCATCAATAGGTTCACCAAGTGTATTAATAACCCTGCCTAACATTTGTTCTCCTACCTCTATTGAAGCTATCCTTCCGGTACGTTTTACCTCATCGCCTTCAAGAATACCGGTTGCCTCTCCTAAAAGCACCGCACCAACATTATCTTCTTCAAGATTAAGTACAATTCCCATTAAACCGGTTTTTTCAAACTCGATCAATTCGCCGGATCCCACATTGTTCAAACCATAAATATGAGCAATACCATCACCTATCTGTAAAACCGTTCCAATTTCTTCAAGTTCTGCCGTGTCCTTAAAACCGGATAGTTGTTGTCGTAAGATAGCCGATACTTCTGCGGGTTTAATTTCTGTCATTTTTTTAGTCTTTATTTTTTTTCGATTAGTATCCTTTTATATATAAATTTTCATCAAACTCGCGATGTAACTTCTGTAACTGCTTTATAATGCTTGCATCGTACTGTTTATCGTCATAAGAAAGGACAAAGCCTCCAATCAACTCTTCATTTATTTCTTCGTGCAATTCAATCTCAGCTTTGGTTTGTTCTTTAAGAAGAGCGATAATCCTTTTCCTGGTATCATCATCAAGTTTAACTGCTGTTGTAAGTGTTGTTGTAATAATATTTTTATATTTTTTGTAAATTTCAATTATTTGCTTTGCTATTTCCTTAATTATCCCTTCACGCCTGTGCATGGTAATGATCTTTAAAAAACGCAGAGTTAATTCATGCAAGTGTTTCCTGAATATCTGATCAATGATTGCCAGTTTCTTCTTCTCTTTAATAATAGGGCTGCGAAGCACGAGGACAAATTCTCTGTTTGACATGCATACATCATATATTAACAGGGCATCATGGTTAATCCTTTCTTGCAAGTCCTTTTCAATCGCCAGATCGAATAATGCTTTAGCGTACCTGTTTGCAATTATTTTTTCTTTCATTAATTAAAATTAACCTCCTTAATAAACTTTTTAACCAGCTCTTTTTGTTTATCCTTAGCTGACAATTCCTCTCTTAGTATTTTTTCGGCAATTTCAATCGATAATTTTGCTAACTGATTTTTCAAATCAGTAATGGCAGCCATTTTCTCGTATTGTATATTTTCTTTTGCTAATTCAACTATACGGTTTGCTTCTCTGCCGGCTTTCTGTTTTGCTTCTTCTATGATTGACTCTTTCACTTTCCTTGCTTCCCTGAGTATAGCATCTCTATCTTCCTTTGCCTCTTTTAGCAATTGTTCGTTACTGAACTTAAGATCTTTCATTTCTTCACGTGCTATATCAGCAGCGTGCAGAGCCTCATCAATAGATTCTTCTCTTTCTTTCAATCCTTTCATAATAGGCTTCCATGCAAATTTTGTAAGAATCCAAAGCAAGATTGCAAAAGCCAAAGTCATCCATATTATCAGTCCGATTCCCGGTTGTACAAGTTCCATTATTTCAATTTTAGATTTTAGATTTATGACTGTAAAAATCCGTCCGTACGGATGGATGTACAATTTTATTGAAGATTTTTATTTACACTATAAAATATCTCCAAAAAACACCTTTATGTTTCAGCCAACCGCTGAAACATAAAGGTTACGTCCATCTGTTATTACAAAAAGAGTATTAACAGACAAACAACGATAGCAAAGAAAGCAACCCCTTCGATAAGTGCAGCAGAAACGATCATGTTTGACCGAATGTCGCCGGCAGCTTCCGGCTGACGAGCGATTGATTCAACTGTACATTTACCAATCTGCCCGATACCGATACCGGCAGCAATTGCAGAAATACCTGCTCCTAATCCGGCACCCAACTTTGCAATCCCTACAACTTCAAGTAAAATTGCTAAAAGTGTCATAATATTTAATTATTTAATGAGTAATGAATGTTATTTTAATTTTAGATTTTAAATTTACGATTTTAGATTTTTAACTCTGAACATAATTTGTTACTTTTTACTTTTTTCTTTTCCTTAATACTTTTAAATTCATGTACAGACGCACGGCCGCGCGTCTCTCCCTAATGATTTTCCTCCGTTGCCATTCCGAAATACAGGGCTGACAATAAGGTAAACACATAAGCCTGGATAAAGGCGACCAGCAATTCAAGCAAGCCCATAAAAACACCAAAACCTACTGATACTACTGAAACCCCGTATCCTAAACCTACATTTACATTTCCAAAAATAAATATCAGGCTCATAAATCCCAGTACGATGATATGCCCTGCTGTAATGTTTGCAAAGAGACGAATCATCAGTACGAATGGTTTTGTAAGCACACCCAGTACCTCAACAATCGGCATCAAAGGAACAGGGATTTTCAGCCACCAGGGAACTCCTGGTGTATTTAAAATATGTATCCAGTATTGCTTATTCCCTTTAATAATTATAATGAAAAAAGTGAATAAAGCCATTACTCCTGTTACCGCAATATTACCGGTTACATTTGCTCCACCTGGGAAAAATGGCACCAAGCCTAACAGATTATTAAATATAATAAAAAAGAACAATGTTAACAGGTACGGAAGAAATTTCTCGTACTTCTTTTTACCTATTGATTCTTTTGCAACATCATCGCGAATAAATAAAATAATAGGTTCCATAAAAGATTGTAATCCTTTTGGAGCCTGTCCTTTTCTTTTCGTATAAGCCTTTCCGATAGAAATAAAAATAATGCATATCAGCAACATACTGATAACCATTGATGCAACATTCTTTGTTATAGATAAATCTAACGGTAAATCGGCGTTATAGTCGGTTTCCATTGTGCCCGGAATTACTCTTACGATATCTCCTTTCCTTTCTTGCTCACTCTGCGTTTTTATGTTCTCAGTTATCAACTTATAGCCTTTATATGATTTATGCCCATGATGAAATTTACTTGACATAAATATATCGAGCTTTCCGTGGTAATAAAGAATTATTGGTAAAGGAACGGAAACATGTGTATGCCCTATCGTCATAATATGCCATTCATGAGCATCTATCACGTGTTCAACAATCATCTCACCTGCATTAAATCCTTCTTTCTGATTATTTGTATGATCTGCTTCTTCCGACGCAAAGGAAATTTGTATGGAAATAAATATAACTGTCAGAAATATTGCTATTCGCTGTATTGTACCTGAACGACTAATATAAAAGTACATTTGCTTATTACCGGTTTAAATATACGAGTGCAATTTTACAAATAAATACTTAATTATTGAAATAATTTTATTGAAACATTTAAGTTCTTTTTTTTTATTACAATTAAATAAATAGCCAATTCATACTCCTAATTC
>JAIORT010000521.1 GCA_021107975.1 Bacteroidales bacterium
AATCTTCATCGGCTCGCCATCAATATTTACCCATCTCTTTTTTTTAGTGCTTAATACAAGTTCATCAGATTGAAATGTTTCAATATATTTTGACTTGTCAATTTTTCGCCAGTACAACAAATTCGCCAGGAATGGCAACTCAATTATCGGAGGTTTTTTCATAATGCATACATCAAGTAATCCATCGTCGATACGGGCGCCGGGAGCAATTGAAGTATGGTAGCCAAACTGGTCGGAATTGGCAAATGTGATAAACAAAGCCCTTCTTGAAAATTTCTTTTTATTTACCTCGATATGGTATTTTTTAGGCTTGTATTTGGGATATTCTTCCGTAACTATTCTCAGGTAAGATAAAAAACCTCTCCTTTTACTTTTAGCAAATTTGCTTGCAACAAACCCGTCAAAGCCTATTCCGGCAATACTCACAAATAATATATCATTTATTGAACCTGTATCAATTTTTATTACTTTTCCGATATTAATAATATTAAGTGCCTTTTTATAATTTACCGGTATTTTTAAATGATGTGCCAAACCGTTTCCCGAACCTGCCGGTATTATTCCCAGTATAGTATTTGTCCCGACCAATCCTTTGGCAATCTCATTCACCGAACCATCACCGCCAACGGCAATAACAATATCAACTCCATTTTCAACCTGACTCTTGCAAATCTCGGTTGCATGACCGGGAGCTTCGGTAAATTCAACTGAGTGTTCATATTTTGATTTATCAAGATAAGAATCAATTAAACCGGCAACATTGTCCTTTTTAAATACCCCGGAGACCGGGTTAATAATAAAAACCACCTTTTTCTTCAACATCATAAATCCTTTTTTTTCATTGTCAGCTTATTATAAATCATCCTGTTGTTAAATTGCTGAATAATTGCTTTTGTTAAAGTGTTCATTTCATACCTTACCGAATCCTTTTTTTTAATCAGATTACGAGACAATAAACTATCATTCTTAAAATAATAAAGCGAAATATCTTTTTCCCCGTCAAATTGATATACATATCCATCCTGAATAAGTTGAAATATTCCGTATAGATACGAAACAGCAAACCGGTTATCTGATGAATCAAAAACACTTTGACCGAAAGCCAGATAATTTTCCTTATAATTCAGATAGTCCAGAACGCTTGGAGTAATATCAGCCTGCTGGGCTGTTTTTTCACTTATTTTATTCAGGGTTTTACCATGTTGATAAAAAATAATCGGAATGGAATATCGTCCCACAGCCGTTCTGTAAAAAGGGAAATAACCCTCCGAAGTATGGTCGGCAGTTAAAACAAACAATGTATTTTCAAACCAGGGCATTTGCGAAACAGTTTCGAAGAATTTTTTTAAAGAATAATCGGCATACATTATACTTTCATGAATATCCAACTGCCCTTTACGAAACTTCCCCTCATATTTTTTGGGTATTGTATAAGGATGATGTGATGATAAAGTAAATATAACAGATAGAAACGGCTTTTGTGTCCGATTCATATTATCAGCCGTGAACTGTAAAAATTCCTCATCAAAAATTCCCCACCTGCCATCAAAATCTTCGTCATTATTATATTCTGTTTTTCCATAGTATTTATCAAAACCGGCAATTTTAGTATATGATTCAAAGCCCATAGTGCCATTGGTTCCTCCATGATAAAATGCTGTGGAATATCCCTTTTCATTTAATAACCCTGCTATTGAATAAATATTATTACTAACATAAGGCGACAACAGATATGGGCTGTTCATCAGGGATGGTATCCCGGAAATTATCGCAGGAATGCCATCTATCGACTTTTCTCCGTTGGCATATCCCCTGAATACCAGGCTGTGTTTCATAAGCGAATCAAGGAAAGGGGTGTAACCGGTGTAGCGTCCGTTTTCAAGTTTCGGATTCAGGTATGCGCTGTGTTCGGTAGTAAAACTTTCTAATATGATTATAACAACATTCAGTCTTTTAAATCCTTCCGATAGGTTTCTCCCTGTTCTGACAGGTGAATATATTTTCTCTAACTCTTGTTCATTATTAAAATAGGTCTTTTCAACAATTCCAAATTCATCTTTTGTCTTGAGAATTGTAAACGGAGTATTTAAAATAAGCGGGAAATATCGCGGTTCGGTATAATCGCCTGCATTTACAATATTTAAAGGTTTGTACTGAACACCTCCCCTTCCGGCAATTATTACTAAAACAGCAATAATAATAAATTTGAACGTATCAATTAAATAATTAACAAATTTATATCTGTATAATTTGGAGTTATCAACCTTAATAAATTGACTTATCCAAACTAATAATACTAAAAATACAATCCATAATACAAATGGAAACCAGAAATCACGAATAAAATCAGGGATTAAAGAAACAATATCTTCATTATTTTTATCAATAAATTCAAAAATATCAAATGTCATTCGTTTTTGTGTGAACCTGAAATAAATAACATCTATAAAATTTGCTGTCAGGGATAGAGAATTAAGAATATAAAATAAAATATCATTGATACCCTGGTATATTTTACTGTATTTGAATTTAATGGGAATTGCATTAAAAGCGATAAATGGTAAATTAATCACCATCAGGGTAAACAAATCGAAACGCATTCCAACAAAAGAAATAAAAAGCAAATGCCGGATACCTAATTCAGGAAATAGCGATACATTAAAAAAATAAATAAGCAATCTTGAAAATACAAGAAGAATCAGTACAATTAAAAGACGTAATAAAAGCACTGAAAATGAATCTCCTGAAAACCTTATCCGCAATCGCATGTGTCTCTGATAAATTTTTTCAACTGATTATTTGCAGTAAATAACCTTTACAGTCCTTGTTGCCTCTGCCCTGTTACCTGCATTGTCGGTTACAACATATTTAACGTAATATGTACCAATACTCATTGTGTCAACATTTGAAGTAGTTTCTATTTTATCGGTAATATCCCAGTCTTCATCATCAGAAGCAGTTGCACCGGCATCTGTGTACGTCATGTCAAAACAGGTGTTTGCCGGATTATCACCAAGAATGGTAATATCAGGCGGAGTTTTATCTTTATTGCAAGATGTTATATAGATTATAAAAAATAAAACAACCAATCCCGCTGACAGATTTAATACGATTTTTCTCATCTGTTTATAATTTAGTAATACGTTAACTGTAAATATTCGTCAGACCACTTCGCACAAGGCAAACGCACAGGACAGTGGTCAGACGAATGCAAACATTAGTGTTTCATATTAATAATATTTATTTCGCAAAATTAAATAAATCAGATATTATTATTACAAAAAAGAAAAATTACGTTTGCCGTGATATGGTTTTATATTAATTTTGACTGCTTCAAAAAATTACAAACAAATGAAAAAGCAAAAAAACAACATAGCCTCAGCAGGAAATAAAGGAACAAGAGTACGTTCGGATTGTTTTGTTACCCTTGAAATACGAAAAGACGGAGGATTACAAATAGATATTAAAAGTAAAGTAGATGTACTGTTTGGTGAGCAAATACGGAAACTGGCAATTGAAATCCTTGAATTTTTCGAAATAAAAAATGCGGTACTGCAAATTGAGGATACAGGAGCGTTGCTGTTTGTTCTATCAGCCCGTATAGAAGCAGCTATCAAAAAACTTATTGATACGGATAAGGAATACATAATAGAACTGATTCCTGAAAACAGGTATCAAACCGAAAAAGAGAGGTTCAGGTTTTCAAGGCTGTACCTTCCGGGCAATACGCCAAGCCTGATGATTAATGCCGGCATTCATAAACCAAACGGAATTATTCTCGATTTGGAGGATGCCGTTGCACCTGACAAGAAATTTGAAGCGAGTTTTGTGGTCAGGAATGCACTTCGGCAAGTTAACTTTTACGGAGCGGAACGTATGGTAAGGATTAACCAGATACCCAAAGGATTGGATGACCTGGATTATATTGTGCCTCATAATGTTAACCTGATACTTATTCCTAAATGCGAAAGCGCCGACCAGATAAGGCAAGTGAACGAAAAAATTGAAGCCATTAAAAAAGAGAAAAAGATAATAGGAAATATCTGGCTTATGCCGATTATCGAAAGCGCTCTTGGTGTTATTAAGGCTTATGAGATTTCAAGTTCTGCTGATAATCTTGTTGCTGTTGCCATTGGGCTTGAAGACTATACTGCCGACCTTGGAACAAGAAGAACCAACGAGGGAACCGAATCTTTCTTTGCCCGTTCCATGGTAGTAACAGCAGCCAGAGCAGCCGGTATCCAGCCGATTGACTCAGTATTTTCCGATATTTCCGATATGGAGGCATTGAAGCAAAATGTTCTCAAATCCAAAGCCCTTGGATTCGATGGAATGGGATGTATTCATCCGAGGCAGATTAAAGTTATCCACGATAATTTTGCTCCTGACGAGGCAGAAATTGAAAAAGCAAAGAAAATTGTCAACGCTTTTATCGAAGCTACTGAAAAAGGCTTGGGAGTGGTTTCTCTCGGTTCCAAAATGATAGACCCACCGGTAGTAAAAAGAGCACAAAAAACTATTAACCTTGCTGTATC
>JAIORT010000265.1 GCA_021107975.1 Bacteroidales bacterium
TTGTATAAGTCTTCTTCGCTTAATCCATGCCATCTGCAGCCTTTTTTTGTACAAATGAAAAAATCAATTAATTTGGTGCTGCCGCTAACATTAATTTTAGCAATGGGTGAATCACACAGACCGCATTTTTTTTCTTTATCCACAAGGCTGGTGTCGCAATGAAAACATTTAACGTCGCTTATTGTTTTATCTTCGGGAAGAAAAATTGTGGACTTAGAGGTAAATACATTAAGATACGGGCTTAACATGAGGAAACCTTCTTCCCCGTTTATTATTTTCAGCTTCAGCATATCATCTTCAATTAAACTTTTCCGGCAGTGAGGGCAATAGCTTTGAAGAAATGCGCCGGTTTCTAAAATTTCGGCATGTTCATCTTTTTTCTTCACTGTGGTCTCAACTTTATGTTTATCCGGTCTGTCGTCTGCCGGATATTTTCTGCCCCTGAAACCGTATTCCTGGTAAAGTTTCCGTAAAGCCTGGGATAAATCCTCAAACTCAACGTGATGATTTTTACAACCACTTCTGGAACAAATGCTTACTTTGCCTCCCATATCAAGGTATGATGTTACCATTTCGGCTCCGCATGTCAGACATTCAACTTCTGTGTTTAATAATGATTTACAATGCGGGCAGAAAAATTTTACTATCTCGCCTGCCGGCAGATCAATATCGGTTGAAAAATTATAACTGCCATAAATAGCACTGAGATTGATAATACCTTTATTTTCCTCTGATTTAATATTGAGCAAAATACTGGGTTCGTTATCAATAAGGTGTTCTTTGTCCATGAATGATTCACCGCAAAAAGGACATTTTAGGTTTAAAGCTACAAATTCATACATGATGATACTCCTTTTTTAAATATAACATGAAGTAAAATTTTGTCAGTACAATTATAAAGATTATTCCTTTAATATACTAAAAGATATTTATTATGAGCCAGATCAGTTTATGTTGATTATGAATTTAATTTATTGAATATCAAATCAATCATTAATCCTTTTGACCAAAATTAAAATGTAATTTAGAAATAATTTAAATAAGCAATTATCAAATTAAGATTATCGTGTCATTTTGTTATTACCGAAATTCTTTTCTTCCCATCCATCCTTACCTTAATAGGTTTCTTAAAGCGGACATGCCGGAAAAATTTTGTTTTTTGGATTAGTTCCTGTTTATCCAATATGTCATAAGTAATATAACTTCCCGATTTTTCGGGCTGAACGGAGAAATAGCCTACGTTCATCGAGGTAACGTTATGGAAAAAATGTGATCCGGAAGAAGCATCTAAAGGATATCCTTCAAGGCTGGTTTCAACTATTACTTTTGCATTGGATATTTGCGGCCAGTCAACCGGAATGCCGATCCATTTATCACGTGTGCCCCATCTGCCGGGTCCAATCAAAACATATTGTTTGCCTTCTTTATCCATTTGATTGTTCAACTTTTCGATCTCCGATGCCATCTCTTCAGTTTTCGATTTATCAAACACATCATTATCTATATATATAACATCACTGATATTTTTGACCAATCCGTTACCCATACCCTTTTCAGCATAAAGAATAATATCTTCTTTCGTGATCTTGTCCATATCCACTTCATAGTCCTGTACGTTGCCTATCATCGGTTTTATTTGTAACAGGTAGAACGAAGCTTTATAATCCTTGTCTTTATTCAGATCAATGGCAAATTCGATTTCAACAGGAGAGCCAAGAGCTTCTTTCACAATATCGAGGACAATTTCAATTGTTTTTGCCATTGGAATATAATTATACTTTAAAATATTGGCAAAATTTATTATTCTTGGTCCCTGTTTGTCTAACCCCGCGCTAATCGTGTTATTATCAATATTATAAACGGATGCACAGTGCTTTAATGTACCGTGCCGTTCTGCCTCATCAATATCGGGTTTAATAAGACCGGCAGTATCTCCTTCCAGAAGATTCGGTTTTTGCTTTTTCAAATCCACCGCATAAAACTGTACCTGTGAATTTTGAATTTGATCTTTTGGTGTCAGGATTTCGGTGGATGGGTATCTTGGCGAGAACCGGTAAGCATTTTCACCTTCAACCACATATTTGCCAAGTCCGAAAGCGGCTACTGTAAATCCCTCCTCGGGTTTCATGTGGGCAAAAGGATAGTAATTGTACGATTGTGCCACGCCGCTGATATGAGGATAAAACATATCGCCGTATTTATTACCGACTACCTCCTGTATCACCACAGCCATTTTCTCCTCTTCAATTTTATAGTTTACGGCTTTAATATAACCGCGGGCAACATCGGAATAAACAGAAGCATAAACCAGCTTAATAGCATCCATAACCTGCTGAAGCCTTACATTAATATCAGGGTGATTGTTGGGCAACAGGTATGTTTCGAAAATGCCGGCGAAAGGTTGCATCAAACTGTCTTCGAATAGCCCTGATGATCTTATGGCAAGAGGTTTTTTCAGCAATTTAAGACCGGCTTTGAGTCTCTTGATAAGAGTATTAGTCAATTTGCCTTTCAAGAAACATCTTTTTACTTCTTCATAGGATATATCTTCGGTTTTTACATAGTGCAAATGATTATGATCTAAAAAATATTCAAACTCATCCGCTCCGATGATGGATGTCCGTGGAGCACGGATATTGATATTTTGTACAAATTGTGAGAAATCAAGATTATAGATCAGCGAATTGATAAAAGCCAAGCCTCTTCCTTTACCGCCCATGGCGCCTTCGGACAATGTAACAATATTGCTCTCATCCAAAAATGCCGATTCTTCATAAGGAATAACTTTTCCCTGGTTTTGTTCATAACGGAATCTGTGAATAACACTAATCAGGTATTCTCTTATAGAATCAGCATCCTTAAAGTTATTTATTTTTTTAGGATGCAGTATTTTTGCCGCCTGAATTTCACCCCTTGCCATAAGCCACATTGAAAAGTGGTCTTTTTTAGCATGATATAAAATGGATTCGTCAGGAATAATTCTTAAATGTTTTTCAAAATCTTTTAGTGACTTAACCTCTACCAGTTTTTTACCGTATTGGTCGCGGTATATGAAATTCCCAAAACCTAAGTGGTGCATTATAAAGCTCTTGAATTCCTGACCCAGGTTTTCTGAATTTTTATTTATAAAAGTGGCTTTTGATTTAAAAGCATCTTCAGCATGTTTCTGGTCAGATGATTGGATAATTACCGGTATGTCCTTTTTTTCGTTACGAATATGCTTAACCAGCTTAAAACCTGCTGTTTCATCCATTTTGCCTTCATTACTGAATTTAACATCCGTGATCAGACAAAAAATGAAATCTTTATATTTATTAAAAATATTAACAGCTTCGTTATAACTTGATGCCAATAAAATTTTAGGTCTCGCCCTTAACTTGAGCACCTTATACAGGTCATCCGTACTAACATCATCAATAATTCTTTTTGTTTGTTCAAAAACAATTTTGTAAAGCATCGGAAGATACCTTGAATAATACATTGGCGAATCTTCTACAAGAAGGATAAATCGCACTAATGCTATTGAAGTATCGTTCTCTATATTATTTTGATCTTCTATGAGTTTGACCATTGCAAAGAAAATCCTCGATTCTCCATTCCACACGAACATCCTGTCGAATGAAAAAGCCTTCTTTTCTTTTTCGAAAAGGGCAATATCGCTGTTGTTATTAAGAAGCAGGAAGACGGGAATATAAGGAAATGCTTTTTTTATCCTTTCACTAATTATAAGTGGCATTTTCTTATCTACCCCAACCATAAGAATGACAATATCGAAATGCTTTGAATGAAGCTGTTCTAAAACCTCTTCTTCTGTTGATACTCCGGTTATTCTTGGCAGAGAGGTTAGATTTAACTGAGCATATTCGCCCATTATATGTTCAGAAAACCGACCTTCTTTTTCAATGCTGTATGCATCATAAAGATTTGATACTATAAGTATTTCCCTGACTTTAAAGGGCATCAGGTCATGATAAATATCCCTGTCGTAATTATTTCTATTAAGAAACCTTTGTAATAATTGCAGGTTGGTTATTGTACATTTTTCTTTTTCTTCAACCGGCTTTTCACTCTCAACAGGATAATCAAATTTTTTAAGTAAGGCTTGCCCTTTAATACTGTTAAGATATCCTGAAATAATATTTGCCAGGTTAATTATCAGGTCGCGTTCTTCTTCAAGGAAAGGACCTTCGTCAGCCTGAGGAAAGCTTTTTATATAATAAATTTCAATACTTCCCGATTTGTTATCGATAGTTTCAAAATCCTGTTTTTGACCCCAGTTTGTTTTAATGAAATTGTTTGAACGGAATTCCCTGTCTTCAAATATAATTCTGGCTGAGGTAAACTCAGGGTATTGCCAGCCGGTTGGAAGAATATGAACGATTTTTTGTACGGTCTCTTCTATTGATTTTCCTTCTTTTAGTATTGAAGTAGTTCGGTTGATTGTAGAAAGTTCCTTTAATCTTTCAATGGTTTGAGTTCTCAATTCTTCAAAACCGGTTTGAATG
>JAIORT010000710.1 GCA_021107975.1 Bacteroidales bacterium
TCTTTAATACAAATTTCATAGTAAAAGATTTAAAGAGATAATGGGGATTACAAATCCCAGGTTATTAACTTTCGGATTACATTGCCTAACGAAGCTTTAGCGTAGTTAGAGCTATGCCCACATTGCTTTCGCTTAAATCCGAAAGAGCTAAACCGAATTTCCAACGAACTATAACCCGAACGTATTTCAAATTCTCCATAGCGTAGGGTTTAAACCCTACGCTATAGAGCTATAGAGTATTTTAAGGATTAATTTTCCCCCTCCGCTTACTCGTCTGACCACTGCCTTGTACGTATGTCTTGCGCGCAGTGGTCTGACGAATCATACACGAATCCGAAAGAGTTAGGGTTTTAGTTTTTTATCTCCCCGTCTTGTTTTGTTAGCACAAAATAGTCAAGTTTCTCACTATACATCTCAGAAACTCCTCGCACAACAACTCCATTTTTTTGTTCAAAAGTTTCTCCCCATACAAGTCGAGAATTTTTGCCACGTTCAAGTCCGCCCATATAAGTAAAAACAAACTCAAAAAAAATATCCCCATTAGCCATTTCAACTCCTTTGTTGTTCGGGTCTGTCCATGAAGCAGCTATTTGATTTCCTGTGTCATTAAACAACCAGGAATCTGATTCGTAAGGCATATTTCTATAAAAACTTTTCACACCTGTAAGCGGAGAATCCCATGTACCATTCCAGCTAATTATAGAATGATCATATTCTATAAAAAACTGAAATCCAGCTATTAGACCTCCTGACTTTTCATCCAGGCGAATAGATATTACAATTTCATCGCCAGGTTTAAGTTTAGAAATATCAATTGTTTTAACCGATATGGCAGCTGAATATGTTTGAGAAAATGCAATTCCAAACATAAAAAAAATAAGAACTCCCGAGATAAAATATTTTTTCATAAAATTTACCTTTTTGTAATTATTAAATTTTTCACCCATAAATATAAAAAAAACTTTATCCCCGTATGGGGATAAAGTTTTTACTTTAAGTATTAATCTAAGATGTCGTTTTTTAGTTTAAAACTTTTTTACGTGCATCATAGATTTTCTTGGTTCCATAACCAATAGCGAGAGAAAGCATAATTAACAATCCACCGCCTATTGGAGCGCCTCCACCAACTGGTGCAGCGCCTGCGCCTCCACCAATACCCGGATCATAGGGTAATGGTTGTGCAAACAATATAACCGGAACCAGGACTACTAATGCTATTACTAAAATCTGAATTACTTTTTTCATATCTTAATGTTTTTAAATTTCAAAATAATTTAATTAATAATCCTTTTACTTGATATATACTTTACCGGTTACAGCATTGTCGCTGGTTAATACCTTAACAACATAATAAGTATTAACATTTTCCATCGGTATTACATTTAAACCAGGAGCAATATCAGTACGAAGCATTTCCTGTCCCATCATATTAAATACTATAATGTCGCCATTAGCAGTTTCAGGAATATTTACATAGATATTGTTATCGCTTGACCAGATATTAATTCTGTTAGCTTCAAGTTCTCCAATTCCAAGCGGAACAAAGTGAACAATAAACCTATCAGCAGTTGTTCCTGCTGTATAATCAAATGTATAAGAATCGGTAAGAAGATCAGTCTCAACTCCTGTAACAAGGTCTTGCAGAATTACTATTCCAAAGTCACTTGTTTCAATAGCTTCAATTGTGAAAGTACCTGATTCAACTGAAGTGAATGCCATTGGCACCATGTCAACTTCCGGCTGAGCATTAATAGCTAACATATCAGAAGTTGTTGTAGTATAAAGCTGTGGTACTCCGGGTGTAGTAGATAACAATTTGTATGCATCCCACTCACCATCAAATGCAAGTGTTGATTCATTAAGGAACCTGATATAAGTTTTATCACGATAATCATTACCCTGGGCACTTACCTGAAGTGTTAAGAGGTCTTCAACCTGTGATTTCCACCACCATTGTGCAAGGTTATGAACTCTCTCAGTACCTGCAAAATTAAATGTGCCGGCACCATTAGCCAATACAAAGAATCCTTGTGTCGGAGGTATCCATGCTCCAACGCCTCCTGCCCAAACCTCATAAGTATTCATCCATCCATCCCACATATAAATCGATTGAGTTGGCATATTTACATCCCACACAATCCCTGCAGGATCTATTGAACTTGGATACGGGTTACCAATCAAATTATAACCTGTATATAATGGGTCAGGACCAGTAGCAGTAAATGGTATGCCATAAGCGCCGGTATGAATACCTGCAAATGGGCCCATAAGCTCAATTACCTGTCCGGTTCCACCGGGACAACCAATAGCACCCCAGTTAGCGTCTTCTTTAATACTCCATCCTTCCATTACATTTAATGGAATTGCCGGGCTTATCGGTGTACATGGAATTGTAAGACTGCCGGTTTGTGGTACCCATAAACTTGTTGGTTCATCCCAAAGGTTCAGGTAATAATCAAATATATCATCAGTAGAAACTCCGGCAACCGGTGCTGAAATATAATGCCAGAAAAATGGATCATCCGGAGCAGATGTACCGAGTGTATTACGATCGAACTGGAACATACCAATACTTAAAGGATCTATACCACCTAAGTCAATAAATGATCCTGAATATCCTGTATTGTCACTTAAAATTTGGAATAATCCGTCGTTTAAAAACAACCCATTAGTTGTTAAATCGGCATATTCACCAAGGGTTAATTGTGCACCCGGGAAAATAGTTATTGCACCAATTACTACGGATCCGCTAATTACGGGGAACGGAGCTTTGGTTACATTAGGAATTTTAACATTATCTGCTGGACCTGGTACTACTCCTAAGCTCCAGTTACCTATGTTATTCCAGTTATCATCAACTAAGCCTGTCCAGACGTTGAAATCTTCTATAGGAATAAATATCGAACCATTAGTAATTACGTCTAAAACATAAACTCCAAAGAATTCATCGTACAATTCACAAACTCCCTTAGTAAGTTTATTACCTTCAGGATTTAAGGACTTAGAAGTTCCAAAAACTATTGGAGAAAAATCACCAGGATTAACCAATCCGCCGTTATACGTGTAAGATAATGTTATAAGAACATCACCCGGAGTAATAGTTATTCCCATCCAAGTTGGATCAACCCATGAGAAAGCCATTTGGTTCATTGTACCTCCAAAGTCATTCCATAACCAATCAGGCCCTAATGAGGTCAGGTTAGGATGGATGTAATTTACACCGGGGCCAGGAACAGTAGTTGAACCATTCCATGTTAAATAAACATCTTCAGTTTCGATAAAAAACTGAAACCCGGTAAGTAGATTTGAAATGTTGTCTATGGTAATAGGAACCAACACTTCATCGCCTGCATTTAATCCTGTTACGTCAATATCAGGCATGCTAATTTCGGCATTCGTTGCAAACATAAAGTTTACACTGAACATTAAACAAATAAATAATAGTACTTTTTTCATTTTAATTAATTTTTAGTTTTTAAATTGTTTTATTTATTTCCAATTTTATATTAAACTATTTTAATCAGCCGGAGGAGTATAACTTCCGTTAACATCACCTGAACAAAGCCCTTCATAATTTGCTGTTCCAATACCACTTGTAACAGCAGGATTCGGAACCTCGAATACATAGTCGGGTGCAGGCCATCCGCCTAACAGCCCAAGTGCTCTGCGCTGAATCAATATTCCATCGATAGTGGTAACGCCACCAGCGAGATTAACATCAGCGGCAAGTTGCCTTAACGGTGTTAAAGGTAATAAACCTAAAGCAAAACGTTTAGCTAATATACCATCAACTGTTGTTACACCACCCCAGGGTTTACTGCAGGTTGTTTCAATTGTATAAGAACCATCTGCCATACCTGAAAAATAGTAAGTTCCTGTAATATCAGCTATTGCAACATCAATTGGAGTTACTCCCGAATACAAAGTAGCTTCGGCTCCGTTTAATAGTGTATTTGCAGTATTATCATAGTTGATCACACCGTACAAAGTACTAAGCAAATCAGTGCTTAGGTCATTATCGTATAGTGAAGGATTAACATATTTTACCGGATCCGTATTGGAAGTGGATTGATAATATTGCCCGCCATTCATTAATGCTGCATCGAATACAATACCGGCTGTTTCCGTATTGCTTAAAATATCGATTGTAAATCGAAAGAGTCCCTGAAAGGTTGTTGTCACTTCATTATAATATGTTGCTGAACCGGGTTCATTCATTTCCTCGTCTGCTTCTGATATAATAGCAAACTTTGAACTTGTGTTATCGGCCATGTTTACAACAGCATAATGAGTGTTCATTAGCGTAAGGTTACTAACAGCGATCTTTCCATTGGCAACTATATCCGATCCAAAACCAGCGGTATTGTAATCGAAATATACTTGTAAGTCGCGATGAAAAGAGCCTGCTATGTCTGCCTTCACCTCAACATCAAACTGAAGCTGGGTCCCGGCATTGATCACCTCATAATTGGCAAACTGCCATGTTAACTGAGGTTGAGAGATAG
>JAIORT010000136.1 GCA_021107975.1 Bacteroidales bacterium
TATTTTTTTCATTGGATACCTGATTGGATTTGTTTTTACAAATATAACACTTTACTTTTCAGATAAAAATAAATTTTACAAAACTTCGTTTGGAGTTATTAACAATTTAATGTTATAATTTAATCTTATCGCTTCATATTTACGCTTTGTTTACTTACTAATTTTGCCTGATTCCTGATGCTTATCAAGGAAATGGGTAGCTTGATAATTTAGATACAGAGGTGTGAATATGAATTTTATACATAAGTTAGTTTTAATGTCATTATTGCTTCTTGCGTTTTTAAGCTTGTCAGTTGCACAGAAGACTGTCATTTATAAAAACCCTGAAGCAAAATACCATCTCGGAGTTGAGCTGTTCGGCAAAGAAAAATACAATGCCGCTCAAAAGCAATTTACTTATGTTATTGAATCGGTTGAGGATCATGATTCAGAGCTAAGGATAAATGCCGAGTATTACGATGCTATATGTGCCCTTGAACTATTTAACAGAGATGCCGAATATAAGCTCACTGAATTCATTAAAAATCATCCGACCAATTCAAGAGGTAATCTTATAAATTTTCAGTTGGGAAGACTTGCATACAGAAACAGAAAATATAATTCTGCCCAAAAATACTTTGATAAGGTTGACATCATCGAATTAAGTTCAGCACAAAAAGACGAGTATTTTTTTAAAACAGGTTATTGTTATTTTAAAACTAATAAATTACAAAAGGCAAAGAATGCTTTTCTGCAAGTTAATAACAAAGTCAGTAAATACAGTTCCCCCGCAGATTACTACCTTTCGCACATCGCTTATACCGAAGGTGATTATGAAACGGCTTTAGAGGGATTTAACCGGCTTTCACAGGATAAAAATTTTAGATCAATTGCTCCATATTATATTGTTCAAATTTTGTTTATGCAGGAGAAATATGATGAGGTGCTTGATATGGCTCCTGCCTTGCTGGAGAATGCAACCGCAAAAAGAGCACCCGAAATTGCACGAATAATAGGTGAATCGTATTACAGGACTTATAATTATAAGGAAGCGCTTCCATATTTACGGCAATATTTTCAAACAACACGTAAATCCGTCAGTCGTGAAGACCGGTATAAATTTGGCTTCACACTTTATAAAACAGACAACTTCGAGGATGCTGTAAAAAATTTCCAGAAAGTAACCGGGCTTCAGGATTCTCTTTCTCAATACGCATACTATTACTTAGCTGACTGCTATTTACAAACAGGGCAGAAGCAATTTGCAGCCAACGCATTCAAATCTGCTTATAAGCTTCCGTTCGACAAAGAAATAAGAGAGGATGCGTTGTTCAACCATGCGCAATTGGCTTATGAGTTGTCTTATGACCCATACAGCGAGGCTATCAGGTCGTTAAAGGAGTACCTGAAGAATTATCCTAATTCGAGCCGGAATGATGAAGCTTATAATTTTCTCTTTAATATTTCCATGTCAACAAAAAACTACCGGGATGCCTTTGAAGCCATTGAAAGCATTCAAAAAAAGGGAAAGGATTACAATAAGGATTATCAGAAAATATCATATTATTGTGGAATTGAATTGTTTAATCAATTTAACTATGATGAGGCAATTTTAATGTTCAAAAAAGCTATTGACCTTAACGAAAACAAGTCAATAACCGCCGAAAGCATTTTCTGGACAGGCGAATCGTTTTACAGGCAAAGTAATTTGTGGGGTGCTAAAAAATATTACAGCCAATTTCTGAAAAAGAAGGATGCGGAGAATTTACCAGTATTCAACATTGCCAATTACAATCTTGGATATATACATTTTAAAAGAAACGAATACTCAGACGCCCTGTATTATTTCAAAAAATTTATTGCAGGATTAAAGAATGAAAATCCTGCCCTGGTAGCCGATGCCTTTTTAAGGATGGGTGATACACGGTTTATCAGTAAACAATATGATGATGCCTTATCGTATTATAATAAAGCGATAAAGATGAATGCCATTGATGTGGATTATGCTTTATTCCAAAAGGCAATAACTCTGGGAGTTTTATTACGATACGATGAAAAAATTAAAACACTGAAAAAAATCATTACTGATTATCCTAATTCTTCTTATACCGGCGAAGCTTTATTTGAACTGGGAAATACTTATCTGATTGTGAACGACAAGGAGAATGCGCTGAATAATTTCAAAAAAATAGAAAGCGAATATCCCAATAGCAGTTATGCTGTGAAAGCCCGTCTTAAATCAGGCTTAATTTATTATAATAGCGACCAAAATGAACTTGCCCTGACTACCTTTAAAAATGTTGTCAGCGATTATCCTTCCACACCCGAATCGAAAGAAGCACTGGCAAGCATCAGGAATATATACGTGGATATGAACAAAGTGGATGAGTACCTTTTATATGTTCAGGGATTATCTTTTGCTGATGTTTCGATATCGGAGCAGGATTCAATTTCGTATATTGCTGCTGAAAACCTTTACATGGAAGGTAATTGCGAAAACTCTCTTGAGTCTTTTAAAAAATATCTTGAGAATTTTCCTGAAGGTGCATATATAATCAGTGCTGCCTATTACTCGGCTGAATGTCTCGTAAAATCAGGTAAAACAGAAGAAGCCCTTACAAATTACGAACTTGTTCTGCAAGAACCCAAATCAGGATTTACTGAGAATTCATTATTAAAAGCTGCAAGCATAAGTTACAGCTTAGAGAGCTATGAAAAAGCAGCAAAATATTATTCTGACCTGGAACAAATTGCTGAAACAAAAAGCAATATTACAGAGGCAAGATATGGGCAAATGAAATGCTATTTCCTGTTAAATAACTATGAAAAAGTTTTGGTATCGACAAACAAACTTTTGTCAACCGAGAAGATAAGCGAAAAAATGAAACTTGAAGCCTTAATGATAAAAGCAAAATCATTGCTTTTTTTAAAAGACCTTTTGTTGGCAAAGGCAGAATTCAAAGATATTGTCAGCCTTTCACATGGTGAACAGGGAGCAGAAGCGAAGTACAACATTGCGAAAATCGAATATATGTTTAAGGATTTCGAAAATGCAGAAAAGGATGTTTTTGAATTGATAAATCAATATAGCGCTTACGATTACTGGGTTGCCAAAGGATTTATTTTATTAGCGGATGTTTATGTTCAAACCGATAATGCTTTTCAGGCAAAACAAACACTGCAAAGTATAATTGAGAATTATGATGGTGATGAACTAAAGGAAATTGCAAAACAAAAGCTGGATAGCATTACCTCAGAGGAAAAGAAGGAAGAAGAGCTATTATATAATAACGACAGTATTTACAGCGAGCTTGATACGATAAATATTGAAGGGGAGTTGATAGAAGTGGAAAGGTTTTAAAGAAGTATGCATTCGTCTGACCACTATCCTGAGTGTTTGCCTTGTGCGAAGTGGTCTGACGAATATTTAAAAAATTTAAAATGAGAAATACATCATATAACAATTTAGTTTTAGTAATAATTGTATTATTCTTGCTGATTTATTTAACATCAGCTCCGGTAGTTTATTCACAGGAAGTTACACAAACCGAAGAAATAACAGTTGTTGCTCCTTATGAGCCTTCGGTTTCCGATGCTTTTAAAATTAATATTTCTCCAAAAATTCCGGATGATAAAGTAGAAAAACCGGAATTTAATTATTCGTTAAAACCTAAGCTGCTCCAAACACCTGTTAGTCTTGAACCAATTGTTCCTGCAAAAATAATGGGCGAATCAGTTACGAAATTGTATAAAAACTATATAAAAGCCGGAATAGGGAATTACATTACTCCTTACATCGAATTTTTTGCCAATAAGCTCAGGTCAAAGAAGAATGCCTTTGGTGTTCATCTGAAACACATTTCATCTTCAGGGAAAATTAAGGATTATGCTTATCCGGGTTGCAGCAATGATGAGATAGATATTTACGGAAAGAAGTTCATGACGCACCATACACTTTCTGCAAAGGCGTTTTACAAACGAAACGGACTCCATTATTATGGATACAAACCCAATGATTTTCCTGAAATATCCCTGTTGAAAAAAGACATAAAACAGAGCTTTAATTTATTTGGTTTAAATACTTCTTTTGAAAGCAATTATTCCAGGGGAGAAAAACTTAATCATGTATTTTCGCTAAGTTATTATTATTTATTCGACAAATTTGAATCCAAAGAACATAATATCAGGTTTGATGCCGACCTGAATAAAGCCGTTTCATTTTTCGACTTTGCTGACGACCAGAAGCTTGGTGTTGAAGCAATGGTTGATTATTATTTCAATAGTGATACGCTGATGAATCATAACAGCGGTTTAATAAAATTCAAACCATATTATAATCTCAGTTTTTCGCAATACAGCTTTATGCTTGGCTTAAATACGGTCATCGAAGCTGACTCAATTTCATATATGCACTTTTATCCCGAAGTCAGGCTTGAAGTACAGGTTGTTAAAGATATACTTATTACTTATGCAGGAATAAAGGGAGAGATGAATAAAAACAGTTTTAAAACACTTAGCGAAAAAAA
>JAIORT010000084.1 GCA_021107975.1 Bacteroidales bacterium
TTAGTACGTATGTATCCGTATGGATGGATTTACCCCGTTTGATGTATAAAATTCAAATATCCAATTTCAGGTATCATGCATCATATAACTAATTATCCAATTACCAATTATTCAATAACCGATGACCGAAGGGAACCCGCATGGGAGGGAGTTCGTCAGAATAACCAAAATCAACCACAATGAAAATACTGCTTTACCATTTTCAATAGTTCTTCCGGCTTATCTTCTAATTCATTTCTGAGGTTTTTATCATTGAATTTTCGCAAATATTCAGTGATTCCGTTTATGGTTCCTTCAGTAAAGACATCATATTTCAAATAAATATCTTTTTGTTTCTGAAGAAATTCAGCCGATTCCCAGCACGAACCCGGGAGATGATTTAGTTCTTTTAGTCTGTTTTTATCCTTGAATATATCAACATCAACATAAGTTTTCTTCGCATATTCCAAAGCATTTTCTATTTCAATGCCGTGCCTTGCGGCAATAGCCAAACCCGCCATCAGAAGATAAATATCGGCAGAGCCATCCGGACTTCGCAATTCTATTGTTTGTCTTTGCGAAAAATCCTGTTGTTCGTCTTTTTCTAAGGGATTTGTTTCTTTAGCCATATTAAGTTTACCCGACCATCCGAGCGGCACCCTGACAAGGACAGATCTGTTTCTGTCGCCCCAGCAAATATTGGTAGGGGCTTCCTGATGAGGTACCAGCCGGAAATAAGACATTGGATTCAGATTTCCAAAAGCTGTAAGTGAAGGAGAAAGATCGAGATACCCGGCTATTACTTTTTTTGCCAGGTCGGTAAGCTCTCCTTTTTTTATCATCATGTTTTTGCCTTGCTTCATTATCTTTGAATGAACATGTAAGCCACTGCCTGCTTTGCCTGCGGTTATTTTAGGTGCAAATGTTACCGTAACACCGTGCTTGTAAGCGAGTATTCTTAATATCCATTTTGCTATTAGCAACTGGTCGGCAGCATCTTCGATTTGAGTGGGGAGAAATTCTATTTCATTTTGTTCATACTCCAGGTTATCAACGCTGAAATTACCCACTTCCGAATGTCCGTATTTAATCAGTCCGCCAGCCTGTGCAATGGCGAGCATAGCTTTGCGCCTGAAGCTACCCCATTTGGAAAAAGGTTCAGCCTCATGGTATCCTTTTTGGTCTGTTGCCCCAAACAATGACCCTTTATCGCTAATGATATAGTACTCCAGTTCTCCCATTGCTTCAAGAGTGAATCCTGTCCTTTCTTTAAGAACTCTGTGCGCTTTCTTCAGGATATATTCAGGCGAGTTGATTAATGGCAGTCCATCCTTATTATAATATGAACACAAAATATCGAGTGTGGGAACTTCTGTAAAAGGATTTAAAAAAGCGGTTTTATAGCGAGGAACTACATACAGGTCACTTGAACCGGCTTCAATAAATGAGAATAAGCTTGATCCGTCAACGCGTTCACCGCAGGATAATATATTGTCAAGATGTTGTTTGCTGTTAATTACAAAGTTAAGGCATTTTAACCTACCATCCCAGCCGCAATACCTGAAGTTGATCATGGGTATGTCGTGGTCTTCAACATATCGGATCAAATCGCCCTTAGTAAATTCTTCAGATGGTTTATTCAAATACTGAACCAAAGGGTTAGGGTTCATTTCTGTATAATTGTTCATATCCTTACTCTTTTTCTCAATTTTATTATTTTCAAAAGGGGGTCAAACTTAGTAAAATTTTTATTTCAATTGAACTATTTAATTCTTGCTTTTATGTAGCATAGAAGATAAAAATTTCCTAAATAAATCTACAGGAATAATTGAAACAGACAATAATAATATAATTAACCACTCTTTAGGTGTTAAAGCAATGGTTCTCAATACATCTCCTCCAACATAAGTGAAAAGAATCTGTAATATAAAAATTAATGTAATAATTTGTAGAAAACCTTTATTCTTTCCTATTTTTTCAAATAGATTTAATTTTTCTGTTCTGGCGTTAAAACTATTAAACATAATCAGAAAAACAAAAAGATTGAAAAATGCCGTTAAGAATACAGCCTGGTCTGCAATCCCGTTTCGAATAAACAAATTTTGAAATGGTTTAAAAGAAAGAAAGAAAATAGAAAAAGCTGTTATGTATAATCCTCCTGTCAGGATTGAGAACACCATATACCTGGAAAGAATATTGGCTTCCCTTTTAACAGGTTTTTCCAGCATAAACCGTTCGAGTGCAGGCTCACCACCAAAAGCAAGTGCTGCCAACGTATCCATGATAACGTTAATCCAAAGAATCTGAATTATAGTTAGCGGTTGCCCAATTCCAAAAAACTGCCCTAAAAAAATTGTTAAAACGGCTGCCAGATTAACAGTTAACTGAAAAATAATAAATTTCCGTATTGATTTGAAAATCGTCCTGCCATAACGAACGGCATTAGTAATTGACACAAAATTATCATCAAGTATTACTATATCGC
The DNA here is from genome assembly GCA_021107975.1 of Bacteroidales bacterium. Taxonomy (GTDB): domain Bacteria; phylum Bacteroidota; class Bacteroidia; order Bacteroidales; family JAADJA01; genus JAADJA01. The sequence goes on from JAIORT010000084.1 coordinate 2,465, forward strand.
CTGCTTCTTTTGCAACTTCCGAACCGCTTCCCATGGCGAAACCCACATCTGCCCGCTTTAATGCCGGTGAATCATTAACCCCGTCACCTGTCATACCAACTACCCTTCCGATGCTTTTTGTCAGTTTTACCAATCGGCTTTTATCGGAGGGTAAGGCGCGTGCAACTACCCTTAATTGCGGTAATAGCTGTTTTAATTCTTCATCAGTATAATTATTTATATCCGAAGAAGTCAGTACCAAATCATTATCGTTTTTTAATAAACCTGTTTCAGATGCTACGGAAATGGCTGTTCCTTTTCTATCACCGGTAATCATAATAACTTGAATACCCGCCTTTACAGCTTCTTCAATCGAATGTTTCGATTCTTTCCTTATTTCATCACGAATGCCAATAATTCCAATCAGCGTAAGTTCTTTGGGTAATTGCTTATCTGCTGGTATCGGTTGGTTTGAAGAAGCCAAAGCAATAAACCTGATGCCTGTATCTGCTAATTTATCAGCTCTTTGAAGAAGGGTAGTTGTATCTGACAATGAAATTTGATTACCATTTTTGTCATAATAAAACCGGCAATTTTGTAAAATAATTTCAATAGCGCCCTTAACAAAAGTAAGGGTTTCATTATTAAATATTTTTTTAATATTGCTACCCCCTGTAATTTGTGAAGCGGAAAATTTTCTCTTGCTGTCGAATCCGATAGTGCTTACAGTTTCAGTATCAGATTTAATTGCCTGAATACGGTCATTTGTTTCAATAAATGTTATTAATGCCCTCTCTGACGTATTACCACCTATTGGCTCACCTTTTGGTGAGAGCATACAAAAGCTGTTTTCCAATATTGATAATTTAAGGATTTCTTTTAATTTCGATGGGATTTCTAAATAAGAATTGTATTTTTCATTATCACCGCTGATATAAAAAATCGATTCTAAACGACCCAGAGTTATAGTTCCGGTTTTATCGGAAAAGAGAATATCAACACTGCCTGCCGTTTCTATCCCTAATAATTTTCTTACCAATACCTTTTCTCTTAGCATCTTTCTCATATTAAGCGACAAAACAATAGCTATCATCATTGGTAATCCTTCAGGAACTGCTGCAACAATTATAATTATTGCAAGTACCATTGCATCAAGTACGTCTTGCAGTAAAACTTGCCAATTTGAAAGGTATTCGGTAATTAAACCAACATCAAAATGATTGGCGATAACCACCTGATTAAAAATAAAAGAAACAGCAATTAATGTAGCACCAAAATAGCCGAATTTACTGATTAAGCGTGCAAGTCCGATAAGCTTCACCTGTAATGGCGATTTGTGTTCATCGTTAATTGAAAGCTCATTTGCAAGTTGTCCATAGAATGTGTTGTTGCCAACTTTTTCAATTACCATTACAGCTTCTCCGTCGTCAACCACAGAACCCCTGAACACTTGATGCGGATTAAAAAAGTCGTTTTCGGCAGGTTTGTCATTTTTCGATATTTTGGTTTTGCTGACACTTTCTGACTCGCCGGTTAAAGATGATTGATTGACCAATAATTCGCCCTGAGCTATTTTTCCGTCTGCCGGAATTTTATCGCCCGATTGCAACAATACATAATCGCCAACAACAATTTCATCAACAGAAATTTCAGTAATTTTCCCATCCCGGAATACCTTGTTATTAATTTGCGATGCTTCTTCCTGCAATTTTTGAAAAGATCTTTCATTTTTATATTCTGAAAATGTAGAAACCAAAGTAGCAAGAATCACAGCAACGGCAATTGCTATGGCTTCGTACCATTCGGTCAGATGAAATAATGAAAGAAGTAAGATAATTCCTAATGCAACGCATAATATGATAATTATAGGATTTTTATAATTCTCTTTCAGTTTATGCCAGAAACTCTCAGTTTTTTGTTGGATTAGTTTATTTGAACCATTATCTAATCGTGATTTTTCAACCTCATCTGATTTTAGCCCTTGAAATAAATACTTCATAATTAAGCGTTTTTTACCTAAATACTACTTTGTTTAGCCACATCTTAAAGACAGGGTCAATA
>JAIORT010000064.1 GCA_021107975.1 Bacteroidales bacterium
CCGTCAATCGTCAACTCAAATTCTCCATCTGTTACACAAGATATTTGTTCGTGAAGATGAGAATGTTCGGGTAAAGAATAACCTTTTTTTATGTTCCACGAAGCAACTGTCATGTCTTCGGAATGAATAAATCGTGCTTTATAACCGGGAACAATTTCCTTTTCTTCAACTTCTTTTAATTCAATGAAAGACATAATCAAGGTATTAATTTATATTTTGGTTACAAATATATAAATATGAAATAGAATATTTGAAAAAATAAAATAATTTTGCAATCCCAATATTAAAAAGATGGATTACGACATAATAATTATCGGAAGCGGTCCTGGAGGATATGTTGCAGCTATCAGGGCTTCACAACTTGGATTTAAAACTGCTGTTGTTGAAAAAGCTGAATTGGGCGGTATATGTTTGAACTGGGGTTGTATCCCGACTAAAGCCTTATTAAAAAGCGCACAGGTTTTTAATTATATAAAACATGCCGAAAATTATGGTATAAAAATTAACGGTGAAGTCAGACCGGATTTTGAAGCAATAATTAAACGCAGCCGTGAAGTCGCAGCTAACATGAGTAAAGGCATAGAATTCCTTTTTAAGAAAAATAAAATTGAATATATTAAAGGAACCGGAAAAATAAAGCCCGGTAAAAAAGTTGAAGTAACTGACGATAAAGGCGAAACAATTGAATATTCTGCAAATCATATTATTATTGCAACCGGAGCACGTTCGAAGGAACTACCCAATTTAAAACAAGACGGGAAAAAGATTATCGGATACAGGGAAGCCCTTACTTTGCCTGAACAACCAAAATCAATGGTTGTGGTGGGTTCAGGTGCAATCGGGTCTGAATTTGCATATTTATATAACTCGCTCGGAACTGAAGTAACACTTGTGGAGTTTCTGCCCAACGTTGTTCCTCTGGAAGACGAAGAAGTTTCAAAGCAGCTTGCAAGATGCTTTAAAAAAGCAAAGATGAAAGTTATGATTGGTTCTTCGGTTGAATCGGTTGATACAGGTGGTGAACTTTGCAAGGTTAAGATTAAAACAAAAAAAGGTGAAGAAACGGTTGAAGCCGAAGTGGTTTTATCTGCAGTTGGGATTACAACCAACATAAAAGGAATAGGATTGGAGGATGTTGGTATTAAGACTGAAAAAGACAAAATAGAAGTGGATGAATTTTATCGCACTAATGTTGAAGGATATTATGCCATCGGCGATATTGTTCATGGTCATGCATTGGCACATGTAGCTTCGGCAGAAGGAATTTGCTGTGTGGAAAAAATTGCAGGGCTTGATGCCGAACCGATAGATTATGGTAACGTTCCCTGTTGCACATACACAGTTCCTGAAGTTGCATCGGTTGGTATGACTGAAAAGCAGGCAACGGAAGCAGGATATGAAATCAAGGTTGGGAAGTTTCCATACACAGCATCAGGAAAGGCAAGTGCAGCAGGCAACAGGGACGGATTTGCAAAAGTGATATTTGATGCCAAAAACGGTAAATGGTTAGGAGCACATTTTATTGGCGAGAATGTTACAGAAATGATAGCAGAAGCTGTTGTTGCCCGTAAGCTGGGAACCACAGGGCACGAAATACTGAAATCCATCCATCCGCATCCCACTATGTCGGAAGCTGTGATGGAGGCTGTGGCTGCGGCTTATGGGGAGGTGATTCATTTGTAATATTTTTTTTTGGTAGTCATTGTCCCGTTAGGGACTATATATTTATAGAAAATAAAATACATCAATAACAAGTCCCGTAGGGACGTAATATAAAAGATTATGGCTAATACATATACACAAATCTATATTCAATTTGTATTTGCAGTCCAAAATAGATTATCACTGATTCAAGCTACATGGAAAGATGAACTATACAAATACATTACAGGAATAGTACAAAATAACAAACATAAATTAATTGTAATAAACGGAATGCCTAATCATGTTCACGTTTTCATAGGTTATAAACCACATCAGTCAATACCGGATTTATTGCAGGATATAAAAGGATCATCTTCCGGCTGGATTAATAAAAAAGGATTTATTAAAGGTAAATTTAATTGGCAGGAGGGCTATGGAGCTTTTTCTTATTCTCACTCACATATAGATAGGGTGGTAAAATATATAATAAATCAGGAACAACACCATAAAAAGAAGACATTCAGAGAGGAATATCTTGAATTGTTAAACAGATTTAATGTTGATTATGATGAGCGGTATATTTTAAAAGATATTCAATAATATATCGTCCCTAACGGGACTTGTACTACATTGCGATTATTTTTTCTATAAATATTAAGTCCCTAACGGGACTAAAAAAATGCAATAATTTATTCCGTTTTTTTAGAATAAAATATTACTATCAAAAAAATAGAAAAGTTCAAAGATGACGAAAAAGATTTCAACCCTTCAGAATATCGAGGATTGTTATCTCATTTAAATTTAGATATTGAAAAGGAACTTAAAAATATAAAGGCTTAAAATTTTACAATCCATTTGAGAACGTTTAGGTTTTATCTGTAAAATAATAAAGAACTAATTCAAAATAAAGTCATAATAGAATGGAAATAATTAAAACAAAGATTCCTGATTTGCTGATTATAAAACCTGATGTGTTTGAAGACGAACGCGGGTACTTTTTTGAATCATATAACAATGAGAAATTTGTTAAAGCCGGTATTGATTACAAATTTGTGCAAGACAACGAGTCAAAATCCCAAAAAGGTGTTTTGCGAGGTTTACACTTTCAAAATCCGCCTTATGCCCAGGGTAAATTAGTAAGAGTAATGAAAGGGGCAGTATTGGATGTTGCTGTTGACATCAGAAAAAATTCTCCCACGTATGGGCAATGGGCTTCAATTGAATTGTCCGAATCAAATAAGATGATGTACTGGGTACCTCCCGGATTTGCACATGGTTTTGTTACACTTGAAAATAACACGGTTTTCTTTTATAAATGCACAAATCTTTATAATAAACAATCGGAAGGAAGTATTCTTTGGAACGATCCTGATTTGAATATTGACTGGATAATTGATAATCCTATCCTTTCTGAAAAAGATAAGGTGTCGCCATTATTCAAAAACTTTCAAAGTAAATTTTAAAACAGGTGAAGAAAATTATTTTTTTAAGTACAATCCTGCTTTCTATTATTTTAATTATATTTCTATTCATTTTTTCATCGGAAAAAGAAAAAATATCAGATGTTAATTACCAGGATGCTTTTAGGAAAAACTATAAGATATTTTCTCCGATAATTCCGGAATCAGTTGACTTCGCAGGGGAAAATGCTCCGTTAAATATATTTTACATTCGTGAGAAATTAGATGAAGAAATTTTGCGTAATACATATTTTCACTCCTCAACAATTGGATTAATCAAACGTTCAAATAGGTGGTTTCCTTTAATCGAGCCTATTTTATCAGAGAACAATATCCCTGAAGATTTTAAGTACCTTGCGCTTGTTGAGAGTGGTTTCGAAAATGTTGTTTCACCGAGAGGGGCAAGAGGATTCTGGCAATTCATGGAAAAAACAGCAAGGGAATACGGGCTGGAAGTTAACGATGCTATTGATGAAAGATATAATGTAGAAAAATCCACAAAAGCTGCCTGTAAATACCTGTTGGATTCTTATGAAGAATTTAAAAGCTGGACATTAGTGGCAGCAGCTTATAATGCAGGAAAACGAAGAATAAAAGAATCAATGGAGAAACAAAAAGTAAATGATTATTACGACCTTTATCTGAATGAAGAGACTTCTCAATATATTTTCAGGATACTTGCTATAAAGACTATCATTGAAAGCCCGACACAATATGGCTTTTACCTGAGAGAGGCAGATTTGTATCCACCCATTCCGACAAAAGAAATAAAAGTTACCAAAACAATTCCCGACCTGTATGAGTTTGCTTCTAAGCACAATATCAATTACAGGACTCTGAAAATGTTCAACCCATGGCTAAGAACAGATAAGCTTCCGGATAAATCAGGAAGGACTTATTTTATTAAAATTCCAAAAGCAGGATATTTAAAATATGATAAGTTGGATAAGCAGGTGAAGGATTATGACAGGATTTTTAATGACACGCTGACTGTTGATGAATTGAATTAGTTATTTTGAATTATCTGATACCTGATTTAACTTTGAGTCCACTCCGAAAAGTAAAAAAATTAAGAAATGCCACTAAGACACCAAGACACTAAGGTTCACAAAGAACAGACAATCAATATTTTAAACTTAGTGATTTCTTTGAGCCTTCGAGCCTTTGTGGCTAAATTTGTTTTTCGGAGTGGTCTCAATTTCTCAGGTTGAAATTGGATTGTGCGTATGAAAACCTGAAAAGTTGAGCGCGAAACTTCAGGGTTGAAAAGAGGAACAATTTTTCTTCGACCTTTCAGGACTCCACCCGCATGCCATCATCGACCTGAAAGGACTGGTTTTAACTTATTATAATATTCTTTTGCTTCTTCAGCATTTAATATTTCATCATTATCT
>JAIORT010000187.1 GCA_021107975.1 Bacteroidales bacterium
CGGCTGTAAATAACAGCAAACAAGTTTTGAGCAGGCTGAGTATTAAACAGGGGGTTACTGCTCCCGTCAACAGAAACGATTGAGCCATCGTTCAGCAACAGGCATGCCTGAGTTTCGATAACAGTGGAACCGGTTGCATTTTGCGCAATATCCGTATCACGGAGTTCAACTAATATCCAGTCAACAACATCCGGGTTAGGAACAACAGGAATAGATTCTGTTCCGCTGTAATTCCATGGAGCAACATTAAATGGTTGTGTTAATGGAAATTCCGGGGTTAAACTCAAATCCGTATTCATCTCCGAACCGTTAAACGGTCCTTCGAGGAAAACTTTCAGATCAACGGTAATTCCACTTATTACATGCAGCGTACAAGGCACAACAACCTGCGGTTCAACAGGGTCGTTACTGTTAATTTTTACATCCACATAATAATCACCCTCCTCCATGTCTGTTGAATTAAATGTCAGATCGAGGTTTAACATATCTTGTCCTGTTATACTACCTGACATAGGTTCTATCGACAGCCAATCAGTAAAGTCGCTGTTTACAATAACTGTGTAATCTTCCACTTCACCATACGTGGTCGAACCGCAAGGATTACCGCAATCACTTCCTGAGAATTTAAGGCGGACCCGCATTCTCTTATTTCCTGAAACAACATCAGTTGGAACAGTAATATCAAAAGTATTTACGCTGGCACCGGTATTTATTTCACAAACCACTTCTTCACCAGGATCGTCAAAACTTTCATTTTCATTCCAGTCTATCCATACGGCATAATCATCACTGCTGTAAACGTTTCCAGTATGAATTGTAATAGGATAAGTATTACCGGATACAACTATAGTAGAGAGGTTCGTGAAATCGTCATAGTTATTACAACCGGTACTTAGGTTTGAGATATCACCAAACTCAACTCCATCAATGTATTCATCACAACCACCACTGGCAGAACAGTAAGCCTTTGATTTATTAATCAAATATTGTTTGCTGATATCAAAAATCAGATCCATTTCTCCCTGGTTCGAGATGGATAATATTTCGGTTTGCATTGCATCGGGTGGCAAGGTTACTTCAAAACTCAGAGGACTAACTTCTATATTCGGTGGATCAGGCGGGGGTATAATAGGCGGGAATACAATAAAGTCAATCCACCCACAGTCGGAACCGGAGCTAAATGAATAATCCTTATCATAAACCCATTTGAAGGTATGAGCGCCGGCAGTTAAAAAATAACTAACCTTGCCCCAGGATACTTCTCCTGACCATTCGTCCATCATATTACCGTCAATCCAGAATTGAAGGTAATCCCATCCGCTTTCGGAAGATACCTTACGATAAAATGAAATTGTATCATCAACTGTAGTTTCTAATGTAACATATAGTTCTGAGATTTCGTTGTCATTGATATCCCCTGACTGAGCGCTGTAAACTCCTTCGTAAGGATCAACCGTAGTCAGTAACCAGTCGGCGTCTCCACCTGTTAGCCAGGGAAACTTACTGAAGTCCCCGGTCTCCCAGTCTTCCAAAATAAGTCCCACAGCTTCGTAATAAGTATGAGAAAAACCGTAATTGCCGGCATTTACATCCATATTCAAATCAATTGCGGTACCGATTGGTGTTGCTGCATCACACGTAATGTTAAAAGTTGCATTAGCAAAAGACCCGGCATTAATCTGTCCTAAAGCAGAACTGCCGGAGTTAATTGTAATCCACGAACTGCCTGATGTTAAAGTAGCTGAGGCATCAGGTGATATGCTGTGTCCGTTGTTCAGGGTTTGAATAATTATATCGGCAGTTTCACCCGGGTCGAGCCTGCCGTTGCCGTTTCCTCCTGATATATCGTCAATAGTAATATTTCCGGCTTCGAGCAATGGGGCATTTATTGTAATGCTGAAAGAAGAATTCCAGACATCAGTGCCATCTGTCATTTCAATGTCGAAACTTACTGTATGCTGATCCGGTACATCATCGGAAACTGTAAATGCAAAAGCTCCGTTTTGCGTAGAAGTTGTTCCGGCAGGAATATCGAGCCAGTTATTGCTATTATCGGTGATTGTGATATAAGGATCAGAAGAAAATAAAGTAGCTGAAACATTTGTAGCCGTGATGTTTCCGAGATTTTCAAGTGTAACATTTAGAGCGATATCTTCACCATAATCTGCTTCGCCGTTATTGTTTCCTGCATTATCATCTATTTGATAGCTTTCGAGTGATAAATATGGTCCGGAGGGTGAAGCTACTGTAACCGTTCCTATATAAGGCTGTCCGTTTTGGCGTGTAACCACAATATCAGCAGTTCCCGGAACAGTAATCGGCGGATTCATTGTAACTTCAGCAATACCGGAAGCATCAGCTATTGCAGCTCCGTGAAGTACGCCGTCTTTTGTAATTCCGACATAAGCATAAGCTTCGGTATTTACCGTGAAAGAAACAGTTCCCAAAGGCATAAGTGCATCATAAGTTGCTGATGTAACAGGAGGCTGCGACATATAAACCATTAATGAAGGGTCGCCCATCAGATGATATATTTCCCAGTAATATGTTTCACGACTTGAACCGGCTTGGGTAACTGCAAGATTACCGGCAGAAGGCATTTGTCCCTGGGTAGCATACCATTCGCTTAAAGGTTCGCCATTATCATGAAAAGTCCTGTCGTAAGCGCCCAAGTGGCTGGCATTGTAAACAGGGTTGGCTGAAATAGCTTCATATCCTACTCCCCACCAGAAGTCTTCATCCCAGTATGTGCTGTTTGAACCACCGATATATCCTAAAGCTCCTTTATCAACAGCGCGTAAAATTTCTTCTGCAAAACAAGTTCCGCCAAATGTAGCAGAACTACAGCAGTTACCAATCATCAAAGGATATTTATGTGCGTTCAGTAATGATGGGATATGACCGGTGTTAAATGACGGATTAGACCATCCAGTGGAACCACAGTGTGCAGTATAATTAGCATAAGAAGCCCCGTCACTTACGTTCTGCCTTATATTTTGTGAATAGTTACCACCGGAAGGTTCAGGTTGTAAATATGTGTGCGAATAGATTCCGTGAGCAGCATTAAAGTAATAAGTTGTACCATAATTAATTTGTCCGTTGCCCCAGGTTAATTGATGAGAAGCATCAGCGCCGGCTACCATCACTACTTCATCAAGGAAAGAAGGATCGGGCATAAGGTATTGTTCATATTCAAGGGTTTTGTCAATTTGTGGCTGTAATTCAGTCAGGTTGTTTGCCGAGAATCTTCCATAATAGCACTCAGGAAAAATATCTCCGGTGTATTCGCAATAATACAAATCGGTAATATGACCTCCGGCAGTTCCGTTAAACGCCGGTATTTGCGCAACATCACCAACGAACAAAACAAAGCTTTGAGAGTTGTATCCTGCCGGCGGATTATTGTATAAATCCTGAAGATAGGATTTAATGGAGGCAGTTGTGCTACCCACAGCCGGATCATCAGTATAGGCTTCAATTACATAAAATCCTTTTTTTGTTTTCCATTCAATATAAGGTTGCAAAGCCGCCTGGAACATCGGGTCGGAAACAATTATAAAAGTTACAGGCTCATCCATAATCAACTCGTCTGTGATTTCTTCCTTATAATTAGCAAAAAGATGATAAACGCCTTCGAAGTAAGGTGAGAAAAGGTCTTTCTTCAATTGAATGGTTTTATTCAAATCTCCACCAATAAAATTAATTTCAACTTCTAATTCATAGCAGACTTTAATTTTGTTTAACACAGGATTGTACTGGAAAGGAGAAATCTCCAGCCTTGCTATGCTTACACCCCGCATTTTACCGAGATAATTTACTGTAACAAGGTCAGAACCTATGTAATCATTGGTTTGATATGTGGATTGATTGATAACAAATTCCAAATCCTCCGGATTGTCTATGCTTTTGGAAACAGAAGGTTGCGCCGGTATTATTTTATTATTTATACCAAAATCACTTAAATCATATTCAAGATAATTTTCTTTGATAATATTTATCTCAAAATAAGATCCGATTGGTACCTCTATTACCTTTTTTAAAACCGGTAATTTCGGATCGCCGATTTCCATGCTATACCCGTAACCGTCAACCGTAATTTGCGAAAATATACCTGATATGGTTTTAACATTAAAATAATTCAGGTTGGCAACAGAGTTGGTCAATCGAAGATTTGAGTAATTATTTTCTGTGATTAATAATTTGGTTTCTTTTCCTTCTGTAAGTTTAATTTCTTCTGAGAAGGATTGCGTACCTGAAAAAATCAGGGCAACTAATAATAAACATAGTTTGAATTTTTTCATTTTGTGTAAAATTTTGAATATTAAAAAATTAAAAAATTTATCGACCGGTTTTAAGAATAGATATTATTTTATAGCGTAGAGGAAATAATATGGTGGCAAATATATATATAAAATCAGTCTGTTTTATCCGGAATGGGTTTAAATAAATTTAAACCTGTCCGTAAAAGAGACATTCAGGAA
>JAIORT010000637.1 GCA_021107975.1 Bacteroidales bacterium
GACTGCCGACTATAATTAAATCATCCAGGTAGTTAATCCCTGAGTAGTAAATTCGTATCTTTTAGGTTCACCTCCGAATTTTTTTAATGCTTCAATAACCTTTATCCTTGTATTGTTCGGACAGTAAAATACCATGAATCCTCCACCGCCTGCACCTGATATTTTTCCGCCAGATGCTCCGTTTTCGATAGCCGTATTATAAATATCGTCTATCATTTGATTGGTAATACCTTTTGCCATCAGCTTTTTATTCTGCCATCCAAAATCAAGTATCTCTCCGATTTTATCCAGTTCACCTTTCAGAACAGCCTCTTTCATCATTATTGCCTGTTGTTTAAGCTTATGGGTCGCTTCCATTGTAACTTCGTTCTTATTTATCACATTACTGGTTTGCGCTTCGATAATCTTTGATGAGAGACGACTTGTTTCTGTGTTGTATAAAATAAGGTTATAGGCTAATTCATTCAGATAAACAGATTTTATTCTTAACGGATTCACAATTACTTTGTCATCTTTGTAAAACTCCATAAAATTCACTCCGCCAAAAGTAGCTGCGTACTGGTCTTGCTTGCCGCCTGCCATATTCAGGTCAACCCGTTCAATTTGGTAAGCTAAGTGAGCCATGTCGTATTCACCAAGAGGCAGCCCGAGCCATTCGGCAAAGGCACCGAGAATAGCAACCACCAAAGTAGATGATGTACCAAGTCCTGAGCCTGGAGGGGCATCAACAAAAGTTGTCAATTCAAATGACAAAGGTTTTTTTGTGAACCCGGATACAACCCGGTTATAAATTCCTTTTGCCAGGTCGAATTGGTTGTTTATTTCCAAATATTCAGCGCTATCAAACTCAAAGCGTTGTTTTTTATCAATTGAGTTTAAAATTATTTTATTATCATCCCTCGGCTGAATGGTGGCATAAGCATACATGCTGATGGTGGCGTTAAGAATAGCGCCGCCATAAAGGTCGGAATATGGTGATACATCACTTCCTCCGCCTGCCAATCCCAATCTGAGTGGTGCTTTACTTCTTATTATCATTTAATAATAAATTTCTCCGTTAACGAATAATCTTCAGTAATTATTTTTAAAAGATATAATAAAATTAAGTAATTACTTCATTTATGGTTTTTAACATACCTTCCCACGAAAACCTTTTTTTTTCTTCTTTTACATTGTTGGTAAATTCTTCTTCCAGGTTTTTATCGAAATAGTTAAAAATAGCATCTGCTATTTGTTTGCTGTTTGGTTCTACAACATACCCAACTTTGTTATCGATAATTATTTCCGATAACCCACCAACATTAGTTGTAACCATCGGTTTGTTAAAATGATAAGCTACCTGAGTAATGCCACTTTGTGTTGCATTTTTATAAGGCTGAACCACAAGGCTCGATGCACAAAAATAATGTACCACCTCGGTATTTGGAATAAATTCATTTTTCATAATGATGTAATCCTTTATCTCAAGCTCTTCAATCATTTTTAAGTAGGGTTCAGATTCGGTATAAAATTCTCCAACAACCAAGAGTTTTAAATGAAATTTTCTAAGCCTTTCATCAGCAAATGCCCGGAGCAATAAATCCAATCCTTTGTATTCCCTGATAAATCCAAAGAAAAGAATGTAATTAAATTTATCCGGTAATTTTAATTGTTTTAAAGCATCATGCTTTGAAATGGACTCTCCAAAATTATCATACAGTGGATGAACCGTTAATTTTTTAGGTTTCTTATTATCAAAATCGTTTAGGTCTTCCAGAACAGATCTTGACATAGTAACAAAATAATCTACACTGTTTACAAAATAACTGGCAAGCATCCTGTCGAAAGGTTTTCGTTCGTGAGGAATAATGTTATCAACAATGGCAACAATTTTTATATTATTTTTTTTAATAACTCGTGCAATTTTACCAAGACATGGAGCCATAAAAGGTATCCAGAACCGAATGATCACAATGTCAGGATTTAATTTCCTTATCTCTTTTCCTACATTAACCCAGTTAAACGGGTTTATAGAATTAATCCTGACCTTAATATTTAATCCCTCAGGAGGAGGTTCCTTTGAATATTGAGTAGTTCCGGGAAATAGAAAAGAAGGATATTGTAAACTGAAGGTATAGATCAAAACATCGTCGCCATTTTCAATGTAAGCCTTTGCAAGCCTTTCGTTAAATGTAGATATCCCTCCACCTCTTAAAGGATACGCTGACCCAATAATGACTATTTTCCGTTTTTCAGGCACCTTCAAAATAGTAATTAGATTATTTATTGAACCCGATTTCTTTTTCAACCTCGTAGCGATTCCTTTCGGTAGAATTTCTTGAAATCATTTCCGCTAAAAATCCTGTCAGGAATAACTGTGTTCCGATGATCATCGCTAATAATCCAAGGTAAAAAAGCGGGCGTTCAGTCATTTGATAAACACTAAAAAGGAATTTGGCAACTGCAAGGTAAATAGCGATAACAAAACCGATGAAAAATAAAACGGATCCCAGTGTGCCGAACAAGTGCATGGGTCTTTTCCCGAATTTTGAGATAAAGGTAATAGAAAGTAAATCAAGGTATCCCTTAATGAATCTTCCCATCCCGAACTTAGTTACGCCGTATTTCCTTTTTTGGTGTTGAACCACTTTCTCACTTATTTTATTATATCCTGCCCATTTAGCAATTACCGGAATGTACCTGTGCATCTCACCATATACTTCAATGCTTTTCACTACTTCCTTCCGGTATGCTTTTAAGCCACAATTAAAATCATGAAGTTTAATACCCGAAATTGCCCGTGTTGTCCGGTTAAAAAATTTTGAAGGAAGTGTTTTTCCAAACGGATCGTAACGTTTCTTTTTCCAGCCCGAAACAATATCGTATCCATTATTTTTAATCATCCCGTACAATTCCGGAATTTCTTCAGGGCTATCCTGCAGGTCAGAATCCATTGTAATTACTACATCACCTTGCGCCGCTTCGAAACCTTTATTCAATGCGGCTGACTTCCCGAAATTACGGCGAAATTTAATACCACTGATATTAGAATCGGCATTTACCAGTTCTTCAATTTTATTCCAGGAATTGTCACTGCTTCCATCATCTATAAATATCACCTGGTAAGAGTAATTATTTTTTTCCATAACTTGCCTGATCCAGTCAGTAAGTTCCTGAAGTGATTCTTCTTCGTTATATAAGGGAATAACAAGGGAAATATTCATCTATATCTTATTAAACATTTGCTTCAAGTGATTTATCTTCTTTCTTAATAAAAATGGACGCAATTAGTGCAAAAATCAATGAAAAAAAAGTATAGATTACAAATGCAGTAATTGCACTCATCCATGATTTTAGAAAAAATTTTGTAATTTTTATAGTCGCATTTATTTGTTCGTCAGTGGGATCGGCTATTTGCTCGTAAATCTTTTCTTCCGCTTGGTCAAGTGCAATTTGTCGAATCTCATCTCCTAGGAACCTCATGAAAAAATAAGTATAAATACCCACAATTATACTGGCAATTAAACCCGTTAAAAAGCCAACAGATAAACTTTTGCCGTAATTTATATAGCCTCCACAATGTTTAACCTTGTAATGAATAGCTGAAATAACTATACCGGCCAGTAATGCGACGTAATTTATAAAACCTGACCACTTATGTTCATAAGGATTAAAATCAAGTATATAAAGAAGAAGTGAGATAAAAATTAAAATAATACCAGTTACCAAACCATAAGTGAAGGAATGTTTTCCAGAAGGATAATTTTGATTTTCCATAGTAATTGTTTTTTTGATTATTGGCAAAGGTAAATAATTTAATAGAAATACATTAGAAATGCATAGACATTGAAGGAGATTTGTGGAGATTGATAGAATCAAGGTAAAAAAAATAATTCGTGGAAATTAGTGAAATTAGTGTCAAATAGAAAAGAGATTGTTAGAAATTAATAGAAATTTTGGAATACTAATTGGAATTATTGTAATTTTGCAACAGGGTAAGTCTTATACGACCAGTTCCTGCCGAACTCCCCCAGGACCGGAAGGTAGCAAGGGTAGGCAGTTGTAGCGGTGCGATATAAGTAGCTTACCCTTTTTACTTTCGAAGCGAAGCGAGTCCGTATGGATGTCTTTAGTACTCTTGTATCAATGTTTCGAGAGGTATATTAAGCCTCTTATTAATTTTCCGTATCATTTTTAAAGTTAATCGTCGCTTCTTCGTCAAAATATCTGAGACCCTGCTTTTGTCTCCTATTATTGTTGCAAGGTCTTTTTGCTTCAAATCCAATTCTTCAATTCTTGTTTTTATAGCCTCAATCGGTGATAATTTACCTATTGGATAATACTTTTCTTCATAATCCCAAACCAACAGGGAAGTAACTTCCAGTAATTCCTCTTCTTTTGAGTTTTCTTCACAATCTATTAAGTCGTCTATTAATTTTAAAGCATTTTGATATTCTTCTTCTGTTCTAATAGGTTTTATTTCCATAACTATATATTTTTAA
>JAIORT010000639.1 GCA_021107975.1 Bacteroidales bacterium
CCCCTTTTTTATTCCCTCTCCTTGAGGAGAGGGTTAGGGTGAGGTGATAATTCATATTTTTGACATTTTATCCCTTAAATAAAAATCAGCCATAACCAGCGCTGCCATGGCTTCAACAATTGGAACAGCACGAGGAACCACACAAACATCGTGTCTTCCTTTACCTTTCAGAATAACTTTCTCTCCCTTTTTATTTACAGTTTCCTGATCCATCATTAAAGTTGCCACAGGTTTAAAAGCTACCCTGAAATAAATATCCTGTCCGTTTGAAATTCCTCCCTGAATACCACCCGAATAATTGGTTTTTGTAACTATTTTATCACCTGCCTTTTCAAATAAATCATTATGTTCCGAACCTTTCATTTCAGCAGCTTTAAAACCCGAACCATATTCAAATCCTTTAGCGGCATTAATGCTGAGCATGGCTTTTGCCAGGTTGGCTTGCAACTTGTCAAAAACGGGTTCACCCAAACCGGCAGGCACTCCCTGAATAAAACAGCTTATTACACCTCCGGTTGTATCACCTTCCGACTTTACTTTCTCAATGAGTTTTATCATACTGTCAGAAGTATCCTTATCAGGGCAACGGATAGGCGATGATTCAATTGTTTTAATATCAGGATATTTATAATCTTTATTTAAAATTACATTTCCTATTTGTGATACAAAAGCGGTAATCTTTATACCTTCCCTTTGAAGCAATAGCTTAGCAAAAGCACCACCTGCAACTCTTGCTGCGGTTTCACGTGCCGATGATCTTCCGCCACCCCTGTAATCCCTGACACCGTATTTTTGTTCATAAGTAAAATCAGCGTGGGAGGGGCGATAAACCTCTTCCATGTGATCGTAATCCTTTGAATCCCGGTCTTCATTCCAAATCAAAAATGCAATGGGGGTTCCTGTTGTTTTTCCTTCGAAAATTCCTGAAAAAAATTCTATATTATCGCTTTCTTTTCTTTGAGTTGTCAATGCTGATTGCCCAGGTTTTCTCCTGTCGAGTTCATTCCGAATAAAATCAAAATCAATTTCAAGCCCTGCAGGACAACCATCAATTATCCCACCGATAGCTTTTCCGTGGGATTCGCCAAAAGTGGTTAATTGAAATATTTTACCGAAAGTATTTCCTGGCATAACGAACTGTTGTAATTAATAAATTGTATCGGTTAACAAAAGTAATCAGTTTTTTTTATATCTTTCAAAGTCTATAATTGAAATATTTTTGACACTAATTGCACTAATTTTCACTCCTGATAGATATCGGGATTAATTCGTGCAAATTGGTGAAATTCGTGTCTTTTTATAAGTTTATAGACAGTCTCTAATTAATTAGCACTTCAAACGAATTCCCTTCCATAATTATTTTCAAATCCTTACCATCCAAATTGTATTGAGACCCAAAATTGGCTTTAAGTGATGCATTTTCAAATCTTTCAGGTAAATCAAAGCTTAATGGCAAAGGCTTTGACATTTTATTAAAAACTACAATTACAATTTTATCAAAATACGTTCTTGCAAAGGCTAAAGTTTTTTTATCCATATAAAGCAATTCAAAATCACCATATATCAAAACAAGATTGTTACGGCGAAGGTGGATAAGCTCTTTGGTAATTTTTCTTGTTTGCTTTTCCTCAGTATTCAAATCGTTAAAGCGCATCATTCTGCGATTGTCAGGGTCATTGGCTCCCGGCATACCTATTTCATCACCATAGTAAATTGACGGTACACCCGGAATTGTCAGAATAAAGGCATTAAGTAATTGCAATTTCTTATACCCTACCTTATCGCCAACTCCAATATCTCTTGTCCATCCGGCGAGTTTTGAATTTTCACCGAACTTAAGGTCGCCACCGGCGAGTGAAATAAATCTCGGTTTATCCTGGTTGCCGGTAATGTAGCCCATCAGATTATGGTAACCATAATAATCCAGGCTTTCTTGTAAAGAATTGACTAATTTCTCAAAGGGTTCATCATCCCTGGCAAAAACCGCAACGGCATTATCGTAAACATTAAAATCGAACTGCCCGTCAACCATTCCCGAACTAACATAACTCCCTATTAGCTCCTTGTTTCCATAGGTTTCTCCTATCTGATAAATTCGTTTATTTTGGGGAATTACTACATTTTTTTTCAGTTTATCAGTTAGAGTGCGCCAGAATATTTCGGGGATGTGTTTTGTGGCATCATGCCTGAAACCGTCCATATCATAGTTCTGAATCCAGAATACGGCTGAATCGGTCATCACGTCCACCACATCAGGACGGGATAAATCAAGGGTAGGCAGGAATGTATCAAACCAGGTAGTTAAACGATACTCATCCCACTTTTCAGTATTCAGCGATCCGTCAGGAAGATACAGGTCGGTTGCCCAGTCGGGGTGTTGCTGATAAACCGGATGTAATTCATGAACATGATTTGCAACATAATCAAGAATAACATTCATATTGTGCTCATGAGCTGTATTGACCAGTTCCTTCAGTTCATCATCCGTTCCGAACCGGAAATCCACCTTAGATGATGATATGGGCCAATAACCGTGATAACCGGAAAACTTTGTTCTTGGTTCAGGCCATAATCCATAAGCCCCCAAGGGATTTTGAGTAATAGGAGACAACCAGATAGTATTTATTCCTAAATCCTCGAAATACCCGTCCCTTATCTTTTGAGTGATACCAATAATATCTCCACCATAATAATTGGCTTTAGGCAGTATCTCAGGATCATCAACACGGAAATCATTATCGGTTTTTCCATTATTGAACCTGTCGATCATCAGGAAATATAATACGGCAGCTTCCCAGTCTTCACGGTTCAATTCTTTTACATTGTTTACTATTTTTCTTTTATCCAGTGGAATTAAAATATCATTTGAAGCTCCGTATTCATTTTCTGCCCATATTCTGAGGAATGAACGTTTGAAATTTTTTGCTTTATCAGGGATGGAGAAACTGAAAATACTGTCTTTGAACAATGTTTTCTTTTCAGACAACTGATAATTTTGCCAAAAAACTATAATCTTGTCCGGGTTATTTTTTACTCCAAGCGCCACAAGATTGTCTTCATATTTGTAAGTAAACAGCTTTGGCAATTTATTATTGAAATCTTCGCCCACAACAAGCAATGAATTATAACCGCCAATGTTGTTATCAACCGAATCCGGGTTTCCGGGATCAAGCAACCAGTTGTTATCAAGCACAAGTTGATACTGGTATCTGCCGGGATATAGCAGCAATTCAATTTGCCATTTACCATCTGTCAATTTCAAATGCGTGTTCTTGGGATTCCAGCCGTTCATTTCTCCGGCTAAGCTGACATTCTGATAATTATGCCCTTTCGGATCAAACGTTAAAGTATATTTTATTTTTTCGGATTTCTTTAATAAGATAGCATACGGAAATCCCTTAACCCAAACTTTCAGAACCATCAAATAAGGGAGTATTTCTGTTTTTTTTCGAACCAAAAGATATTTTTTATTTTCTGTTAACTTCCCATCCAATGATTCAGGAATTGAAACCGAATCAATCAGGCTTACATCTGTAAAATAATCCTCAAGAACGATTTCCGTTTCTTCCGGATTCAACATTATGGGGGTTGCAAGTCCAATAATTTCTGATGTTTCAGGAAATTGAATTGTGTCTTGCCGACATGATATAAAAACTGATAATACGAGAATGATGGTTATTTTTTTTAACATATTACATAATTTTATTTTTTGTAAAGGACGAAATTAATCATTATCATCAGGCAATGCCGAACCACAGAGCATTTGTTTTACCAGTACAAAAATATATAAAAATGATTATAGAAATAATTTAATTAATTTTCAGTTTTTTAATTATTTTGTTATGCTATGTTTTTATTTTTGTGATAATTTTATAAATTTAATATTTAAAATTCATGAAAAGCATTTGTGTGTTTTGTGGTTCCAATACCGGGAAGAATGAGATATATAAAATCCATGCAAGGTCGTTTGGAAAGTTATTAGCTGAAAATAATATCACCCTGATTTTTGGAGGAGGAAAAGTAGGACTGATGGGCGTTTTGGCTGACAGTGTTCTTAACTGTGGTGGAAAATGTGAGGGTGTTATGCCAAGAAGTATTGTTGATCTTGAAATAGCTCATAATAATTTAACAAAGCTGCATATAGTTGAAAATATGCATCAGCGTAAAAACCTGATGGCAAAGCTTTCAGATGCTTTCGTGGCTTTTCCCGGAGGGTTCGGAACATTGGATGAACTTTCTGAAGTTTTAACTTATAGCCAATTAAGAATTTACGATAAACCTGTTGGCTTGTTCAATGTTAACGGTTATTTTGACAGTCTCCTGAAGTTTCTTGATCATGCAGTTGATGAGAGATTTGTAAGAGAGGAGCACAGGAATAATATTGTAGTTGAAAATAATGCCGATGAATTATTGAAGAAGTTAAAAGCATTCGAACCCGTACTCATAGGAAAATGGATTAGTGATATAAAAGAAGAAAG
>JAIORT010000329.1 GCA_021107975.1 Bacteroidales bacterium
AAAAGAGTAAATATGAATAAGATATTAAGAGATTTATGAACAATCCCCCAATGCTTTTTGGGATTTGAGTACTATTCGCACATTGAAGTTTGTAAATTCAACTCAAACGACATGACGCCCGTACGGGTGCCTTTGATTCACTGCTTCAGATTTTTCAAAACTATTTTTTTACCTATCTTTGTTCAATGAGCCGGAAATACAAATTTCATAATCCCCTAACTGGCGCAAGCCTCTGCTTATGCAAGGAATGAAAAAAATGATAAACAATAAACAAATAAAATAAAAATGAAAAAAGCACTTCTACTATTAACAATTGTATTATTGGGTGTTACAATTAATGCCCAGAATATTGCTATCGGTGGAAAGATTGGGGGTAATCTTTCATCATTCTATGGAAAGGATATGCCGGATTACAATTATAAGTTCGGGTTGGTTTTTGGTTTGGCAAGTCAGTTTAAAGTTGGTAATCATTTTTATCTTCAACCAGAATTAAACTATGAACAAAAGGGGGCGAAACATAAGCTTAGTATTATGGGTAATGACCAGGAATCTACATATAAACTAAATTACTTAACAATTCCTGTATTAGCCAAAATATGCTTCGGTAATAAAGAAACGTTTTTTATTAATGCCGGACCCTTCATTGGATTCCTGATAAAAGCTACAGACAGAAATTATGTAACTAATTCAAATACCGGAGCAGTTATATCTGATGATTCGGGGGATATTACAAAATACCAGAAAAATGCAGATATCGGATTTACAGCCGGAGGAGGAGCAGCTTTTAGACTTTCAGATAAAACAAGACTGTTTATTGATGCGCGATATAAAGTATCATTCACTTCAATAAATAAAGAAAATGCATTAGGGTTCCCTAAAAATCAGAGTTTCAATTTTAATACAGGATTACTTTTTAATATAAGATAATTTGATCATGGCGAATAAAATTAGTTTGGGCATTCCAACTGGCGCCCATACGGATGCCTTCGATTCACTGCTTCAGATTTTTCAAAATTATTCTTTACCTATCTTTGTTCCCCCCACGAGTGCAAGTCTTCCATCCAGGGCAAGTGTGATAGCGTGACTTATGACTTTAAATAAAATGAAAAAAATTTGTATTATGCAACTATATATAGTTACTTTGCATTATGTCAAAAAAGGAGAAGCTTATTGAACGTTTTTTAAGGATGCCTACTGATTTTCACTTTAATGAAATAGTGAAGCTGTTAAGTTACTACGACTTCCATCCGGTTAAAAAGGGCAAAACATCAGGTTCAAGGGTGAAGTTTGAAAACTCAACCGGTGTCCCTATTTTGCTTCATAAGCCTCACCCAAATGGAATTATGAAGATGTATCAATTAAAACAAATAAAGGAAATATTAGAGTTATGAAATATCTGGAATATAAGGGCTACTCAGGCAGTATAGAGTATAGCGCAGAAGACAATTTACTTTATGGTCAAATATTAGGTATTCAAGGTCTTATATCTTATGAGGGCGTTACCGGAAAGAAATTGGAAGCTGATTTTAAAGAAGCTATTAACTCCTATTTGTCTGATTGCAAAGCTGCCGGAATAACACCCGAAAAACCGTTTAAAGGAAGTTTTAATGTAAGAATACCTTCCAAACTTCATCAGAAAGCAGCTTTGTTAGCTATGGAAGCAAAAATCTCACTAAACAACTTTATTACCGAATCAATAAGATCAAGGGTGATGAAGGAAGCTCGTTAATCATTTTATAAACCAAATTACTACGGCACATCCTGTCCCGAAAGCGAAACGCATATCGGGAAGCAGGAAACTCCAACTGGCGCCTATACGGATGCCTTTGATTCACTGCTTCAGATTTTTCAAAACTATTTTTTTACCTATCTTTGTTCAATGAGCCGGAAATACAAATTTCATAATCCCCTAACTGGCGCAAGCCTCTGCTTATGCAAGGAATGAAAAAAATGATAAACAATAAACAAATAAAATAAAAATGAAAAAAGCACTTCTACTATTAACAATTGTATTATTGGGTGTTACAATTAATGCCCAGAATATTGCTATCGGTGGAAAGATTGGGGGTAATCTTTCATCATTCTATGGAAAGGATATGCCGGATTACAATTATAAGTTCGGGTTGGTTTTTGGTTTGGCAAGTCAGTTTAAAGTTGGTAATCATTTTTATCTTCAACCAGAATTAAACTATGAACAAAAGGGGGCGAAACATAAGCTTAGTATTATGGGTAATGACCAGGAATCTACATATAAACTAAATTACTTAACAATTCCTGTATTAGCCAAAATATGCTTCGGTAATAAAGAAACGTTTTTTATTAATGCCGGACCCTTCATTGGATTCCTGATAAAAGCTACAGACAGAAATTATGTAACTAATTCAAATACCGGAGCAGTTATATCTGATGATTCGGGGGATATTACAAAATACCAGAAAAATGCAGATATCGGATTTACAGCCGGAGGAGGAGCAGCTTTTAGACTTTCAGATAAAACAAGACTGTTTATTGATGCGCGATATAAAGTATCATTCACTTCAATAAATAAAGAAAATGCATTAGGGTTCCCTAAAAATCAGAGTTTCAATTTTAATACAGGATTACTTTTTAATATAAGATAATTTGATCATGGCGAATAAAATTAGTTTGGGCATTCCAACTGGCGCCCATACGGATGCCTTCGATTCACTGCTTCAGATTTTTCAAAATTATTCTTTACCTATCTTTGTTCCCCCCACGAGTGCAAGTCTTCCATCCAGGGCAAGTGTGATAGCGTGACTTATGACTTTAAATAAAATGAAAAAAATTTGTATTATGCAACTATATATAGTTACTTTGCATTATGTCAAAAAAGGAGAAGCTTATTGAACGTTTTTTAAGGATGCCTACTGATTTTCACTTTAATGAAATAGTGAAGCTGTTAAGTTACTACGACTTCCATCCGGTTAAAAAGGGCAAAACATCAGGTTCAAGGGTGAAGTTTGAAAACTCAACCGGTGTCCCTATTTTGCTTCATAAGCCTCACCCAAATGGAATTATGAAGATGTATCAATTAAAACAAATAAAGGAAATATTAGAGTTATGAAATATCTGGAATATAAGGGCTACTCAGGCAGTATAGAGTATAGCGCAGAAGACAATTTACTTTATGGTCAAATATTAGGTATTCAAGGTCTTATATCTTATGAGGGCGTTACCGGAAAGAAATTGGAAGCTGATTTTAAAGAAGCTATTAACTCCTATTTGTCTGATTGCAAAGCTGCCGGAATAACACCCGAAAAACCGTTTAAAGGAAGTTTTAATGTAAGAATACCTTCCAAACTTCATCAGAAAGCAGCTTTGTTAGCTATGGAAGCAAAAATCTCACTAAACAACTTTATTACCGAATCAATAAGATCAAGGGTGATGAAGGAAGCTCGTTAATCATTTTATAAACCAAATTACTACGGCACATCCTGTCCCGAAAGCGAAACGCATATCGGGAAGCAGGAAACTCCAACTGGCGCCTATACGGATGCCTTTGATTCACTGCTTCAGATTTTTCAAAACTATTCTTTTACTTGTCTTTGTTCAAAATAAATGGCACCCCCTTGCACATTGAAATTTGTAACTTCAATGCAAATGACATGGCGGTTTGCAGCCTGTTTTCTCGCAACCGCCTGTACGGGTGGGATTTTTTTTTTGCACATTCGTCTGACCACTGCTTCACGCGATTGCCTTGCGCGCAGTGGTCTGACGAATTTCCGGCAGAGATCGGGTTTTCAATAAAAAACAAAAATTATAAATTAAGTAAACCGGCTTCGTAATCAAAATAATCATACAAAGATTTTCGCGTAAAATTTGTCAGTCGTTTGGTATTTCTTATGGTGTTGTAATTCAGTTTAATAAATTGTCTGACTTCATTCAAGAGGTGTTCTTCAAAATTTTCTTTCGGCAGTATTTTAGTAATCAAACCTAAATCCAATGCTTCTTTTGCTGTAAATGATTCCCGAAGTTGAATTTCGAGGGCTTTGGAGTGATGAAGGTAGTTTGACAAGAAAAAAGGCAGACCACCGCTCGGATGTAAACCATAACGGTTATGTGCCATATAGAACACTGCATCTTCATCGGCGTATCTGAAATCGGCGACAAGAGAAGTGCCTATAAATGGTGTAACAATATCTCCCTGTAAACCTGCTGCCACTATCACCTGCAGATTGGCTAAATGTTTAATGATCGTATTCAGGATATTGATTTCACGGAACCTGATATTTTTTTCACTAAAGCTCGGCTGACCGGAATTATCCATGCTTTCTGCATTTTTCAGAATACGTTCCATGAACTTATCATATTGTTCGTTGCTTAAGCTGTCGGGGTCATTATAAAACACAAGTGCTTTGATGTCGGGATTGTGTTCAAGACTATCAATATAATCAATCAGTTTTCCGCTTTGGTTAATATCTGTGATAAAGTCAAAAACCTTATC
>JAIORT010000124.1 GCA_021107975.1 Bacteroidales bacterium
ATAGTTCGATGTTTGAAGTCCTAAGAGCTATAAAAACCTTAAACAAAATCCCTATACCAAATTAGCAAACCCCATAAAAGCCAGTGCAAGAATACCTGCAGAAATAAGTGCAATCGGTACACCGCGCATACCTTTTGGAACCTGCATTAAATCCAGATGTTCACGAATACCGGAAAATAATACTAATGCCAAACCAAAACCAATAGCATTGGCAATAGCATAAACAACACCTTCCATCAAGTTAAAATCTTTTTGGATTGTCAGGATAGCAACACCAAGTACAGCACAATTAGTTGTGATAAGCGGAAGGAAAATACCCAATGCCTGAAACAAAGCCGGACTTACTTTTTTAAGGATTATCTCCACCATCTGCACAAGTGAAGCTATTACAAGGATAAACGTAATGGTTTGGAGAAATTGAATTCCGAATGGGTTCAATACATAATTCTGAATTAGCCAGGTTACAATTGTAGCTAATGTCATTACAAATAATACTGCTCCACTCATTCCGATAGCTGTATTGATTTTTTTAGAAACTCCTATAAACGGGCAAATCCCAAGAAACTGGTTCAGAACTATGTTATTTACAAATATCGCCCCGATGATGATGATGATGTATGTCATTTTTTATTGATTATTTATTATTGTCTATTGACTATTTTGCAATCTAAAATCTAAAATCCAAAATCTAAAATTCTTTACGTCGTTTTTTTCAACCTGTTCATTATCGCAATTAAATATCCAAGAGCAATAAAAGCACCCGGTGCTAATACAAACACCAACATTCCGTCTCCCTGGATAAATTTCATGCTTAAAATTGCACCGCTTCCCAAAATCTCTCTCACAGCGCCAAGCAAGAACAAAGCAAAAGCAAAACCTAATCCCATTCCAAGTCCATCAATGACGGAAGAGATAATATTATTCTTAGATGCAAATGCTTCAGCCCTGCCAAGCACAATACAGTTAACAACAATAAGCGGAATAAATAATCCCAGCGCTTCAAACAATGCAGGTGTGTATGCCTGCATGGTAAGTTCTACGATTGTAACAAAGGATGCAATTATCACAATGAACGATGGGATCCTGACCTTGTCAGGAATTAAATTTTTAATAAGTGATACTACCAAATTCGACATTACAAGAACAAACATAGTCGCCAATCCCATTCCGAGTCCGTTAATTGCTGTAGTGGTAACCCCTAATGTCGGACAAAGCCCGAGAAGTAATACGAATACCGGGTTGTCTTTTATAAAACCTTTAGTGAAATTTTGTAACTGATTCATCTTTATAATTTACGATTTTTAATTTTAGATTTTAGATTTATCCTTTCACCCATACGGGCTAATGAAGCGAAGCAAATCCGTATGGACTTTGTGTCACTTTTATCTTTTGTCTTGCTTCTCAAATTCATTATAAGCCCTTTGAACTGCATCGCAAAAAGCACGTGAACTGATAGTAGCGGCTGTGATAGCATCTACATCACCTCCATTTTTTGTTACTTTTAGTTTAAATTCCGTCGGGTTTTTTCCATTAAACTGATTGCTCCAATCTGATTTCGCTTTATCCATTTTATCGCCAAGTCCGGGAGTTTCTTTATGTTCGAGCACGGCTGTATTATTGATAACACCTTCCGGATTTAAACCAACCATGATCCAGACCCTGCCACTAAAGCCTCTATCAGTATAAGTCTTGATTGCAGTGCCGACTTCCTCGCCATTTTTTGTAGCTTTAAAAAATGTTAAAGAATCACTCCCACCTTCCGGTAAAATTTTATACTCCTGGATATTATCAAATTCAGGAAGCACTTCACTGATTGCTTTTTCTGTTTTCATAAGTTTAGCAATTGCTATCGGCTCTTTTGTAACACTATAAACACCACCAAGCGCAAGTGCAGCAACAGCAGTTACCACAAAGAGCGTTAAAACCATGTTTACGAATGACGATTCTTTTTTTGCCATTTTTTGATTGTCTATTGATTATTGTTTATTGTTTATTAATTTTTCACTGTTTCTCCAAACCTTTTCGGCTTAAATCCTCTATCTATCAACGGTACAAAAGCATTCATTATCAGAATTGCAAATGAAACACCTTCGGGATATGCGCCGAACACCCTGATCAATATTGTTAATATACCTGCTCCTGCTCCAAATATCAACTGCCCCTTAGCCGACATTGGCGAAGTAACCATATCAGTTGCCATAAAGAACACACCCAGCATCATACCTCCCGTTATTAGATGGAACAAGGGATCAATGAAATGTAAAGGATCGGCTAACCAAAGAATGCCTGAGAAAATAATCGCACTTCCGAGATATCCCGCAGGAATGTGCCACGTAATAATTTTTCTGAACAACATATAAATAGCACCTATCAGCAATGCGATTGCCGATATTTCACCGAGCGACCCTCCCATATTACCAAGCAATTGATCAACATAAGAGGGTATTCTGTAAGTTACCTCAACTCCATCCTGTATATATGTTATCCCATCCTGCATCACTTTCTGAATTGTTGCCCCTTCCTTATAAAGTTCTCCTTTTAATGCTCCTAATGGTGTCGGTCCTGTAATAGCATCGGTAACAGTTTTGGCAAACAATGGTTTTGGAACGGGCCAGCTTGTCATCTGAACCGGGAATGATATCAACAGGAAAACCCTGCCTACTAATGCAGGATTAAAAATATTTTTACCCAGACCCCCAAACGACATTTTTCCTATTCCGATAGCTACAATAGCTCCGATTACTATAATCCACCACGGTAAATTACAAGGTACATTAAAAGCAAGTAAGACACCTGTGATAATTGCAGAGCCGTCAGTTATACTGATCGCACTTTTTAGTAAATATTTTTGAATAAGATACTCTACCAGTAAACAAGCAACAACAGATATCAAAAGAACCCTTAACGCACTGAAACCAAAGAAATAAATTGAAACAAGGGCAGCCGGGATCATTGCGTAAATAACGCCGTACATGATCTTGTTTACCGAGTTATCGGTGTGAACATGAGGAGAACCTGAAACTCTTAATATATTCATAAGTTGTTAATTTCTAAATCTAAAAACCAAATATTTATTTCTAAAATAACTAAATCATTTTTTTGACCTTGTTCTAATGATTTGTCCGACTATATTTTTACCAAGCCTGATGTAATCAAGCAATTGACGATTTGCCGGACAAGTATATTGACACGAACCACATTCAATACAGTCCATAACCCGTTCTGCTTCTGTTCTTTCATAGTCTTCTATCATCACTGTTTTTTCAATCAAATAAGGTTCAAGGCCCATAGGGCAAACAGAAACACACTTTGAACATCGGATACAATTCTTGACAATTTCCCTGTCGGATTCTTCCTCCTTCATGATCAGAATACCTGAAGTGCCTTTAACAACAGGTACATCAGGTGAAGTTAATGCCTTACCCATCATAGGACCGCCACCGATAACCTTACCCGTATCTTCCGGTAATCCTCCGGCAGCTTCAATCAGATCTGATATAGGTGTACCAATACGCACCAGCCAGTTTGAAGGATTTTTAACCGACTTGCCCGTTATGGTTACGACCCTTTCAAAAAGCGGTTTGTTCTTTTGAACAGCTTCATACACTGCATAGGCAGTACCTGCATTATTTACAACAGCACCAACCTCAACCGGAAGTTTACCGGAAGGCACCTCCCTGTTAGTTAATGCTTTTATAAGTTGCTTTTCAGCGCCTTGCGGGTATTTCACTTTTAGTGCATAAATTTCAATCCCTTCGTAGTCTTTTGCCAATTCTGTTAAATATTCAACCACATCAGGTTTGTTATTCTCAATCCCAATCATGGCTTTGGTAACACTTAGTGCTATCATTAAAATCTTTGTTCCTATCAGTATCTGCTCACCTTTTTCCATCATAAGCCTGTGATCGGAAGTAAGGTACGGTTCACATTCCACTCCATTAATGATAAGCACTTCGGCTTTTTTACCATCAGGAACCATTAATTTAACATGAGATGGGAATGCTGCGCCGCCAAGCCCGACAACCCCCATAGCATTGATCTTGTCGATGATTTCTTTTTGGCTGAGTGTGATATCCTTCTTTATTTCATCGCTTCTGTCAATTGTGTCTTCCCATTCATCGCCCTCAACATCAATGACCACGGCAGGTTTCCGGTAACCGCTTGTATCGATTATATTATCAATTTTTTTAACCTTTCCTGAAACAGAGGAGTGTATATTGGCAGAAATAAAAGCCTCACCTCTCGCAATAAGCTGCCCTGCTTTCACCTTGTCGCCACGATTAATTAGAACTTTAGCCGGCGCTCCAAGATGCTGTAAAAATGGAATATAAGCAACTTTAGGAACCGGCAATATCTCTATCTGCCGGTCTTTCGACAGCTTATTCTCTGCCGGATGAACACCTCCGAGTTTGAATGTCTTTAACTGAGCCATTTAATATTTACGATTTT